>JAAYTP010000125.1 GCA_012518025.1 Clostridiaceae bacterium | reverse complement strand
AGCGGTCTGGTGGGCATGCTGGGTAGCGCTTACCTGTTTAACAATGACGGTGGCAAGACTACTATAAAAGGTATCATATCGTCTCTCGAGCAGAGGGCTGATGGAATATACGCCCGCCTGGATGAAGTGGACGTGAAGCCCCATGAACTGGATCTGGAAGGCTTCGAGGGTCCTGAGGAGTATGTAATGACTTATGCAGGCAAGGAGATCACAATCAAGTTAAAGGATCCTGAAACCGATGCAGTGATCCGGGTAACCGGTATGCTGAGGGACGGCTATCTGGATAACAGCGACAAGCTGTGCCTGATACTTGATGATGTTACCCTCCCTGTAGATACCATCTACTCCACAGAAAGGGTTGATCTCTACTCAAGCGAACACATGCTTCTCCAGCAGATTCTTTACATTCTTCAGGACAGGTTTGACACAGGCCGTCAGGACGACGACTCAAGCCAGGATACCGAAGCTCCTGGGGCTGTGACCGAACCTGATCCGGCTGAGACGGAGACCCAAACCGATCCGAATGGAGGGGTTGGATGAGCATTAACAACAGACCCATTCAAAGCATCAACCAATATCTGAAGACTGTTCCAGGGTCGCCAGGCGAAAGGGTGAAGACCTCATCCGATGAGTTTTCAAACATTCTTAACCAAAAGCTCAGTGAGAGCAGGGATGTGAAAATCTCAAAGCATGCGGCCATGAGGTTGGAAGCCAGAAATATCAGCCTGGATACTCTTCGGCTTGAGAAGCTGAGAACAGCCGTTGACAAAGCCCAAGCCAAAGGGGTCAAGGATTCGTTAGTGGTGATGGAAGATGTGGCACTACTTGTGAACATACCCAACAGAACCGTTATAACGGCAGTGAATCAGAGCGAACTGAAGGAGAATGTTTTTACAAATATTGACGGAGCAGTTTTTACTTAAAACAAGGTGCATAAAAAACATTTGGAATCAACAATTCAGCCGGACCCTTCCGGGAGGCTGATCGTTTCTGAATGACAGACGAAGCGAATTACGGGAGGTTGATTTTTTATGATGATGTCCATGTTTTCAAGCGTTTCGGGCTTGAAATCCCATCAGATCAAGATGGACGTAATAGGTAATAATATTGCCAATGTTAACACCATAGGCTTTAAAGGAGCCAGAGCCACATTTCAGGAGATTTTCTCACAAACCCTGTCATCAGGTGGAGCCCCGGATCTCATGACGGGAAGGGGCGGAACAAACCCCATGCAGATCGGTCTTGGCATGAATGTGGATTCCATAAATACCGATATGGGACGAGGAAGCGTGCAGCGCACCGAAAGCCCCACTGACCTTTCCATAGAGGGCGAAGGCTTTTTTGTGGTCAGAAGTGGCAATGAAGGTTCTTTCAATTTCACAAGGGCAGGCAATTTCACCATTGACAAGGCTGGGAATCTGGTCACATCCACCGGTAAGAATGTTTATGGATGGATGAAATACTCCTATGGGGACAACGGCTATGAGTTTGATACTCAGGAAGTGATAAGACCTCTGAATCTCTATGAAGACATCTACAACATGAACAAGCGTATCATAGCGGCCAAGTCCACCAGCGAGGCGATCCTTTCCGGTAATCTGGATGCCACCAGAAAAGCCATCTCAGGAAGCGCCGCAACAGAAGTCAATGATACAGTCGCTGCTGACGGAACCAATGGTGCAGATGGAATCCCGGACCAAGACGGCCAGAATATAGATCCCCACTTCATTGTTCCCATCAATGTTTATGATGAACTGGGCAATGAATACAAGCTTAACCTGAAGTTCTGGAAAAGCTTTGTGGACACGACCACGGCAGGGTCGCCTAAAACCCAATGGTACTATGTGATAGATCCCGGCAATGGCGCAGAAGCCTCACCAGCAGGCGGAACCGATTTTGCGGCGGGCTACCTGTGTTTTGACTCCCAGGGCAGGATTGTGACCGATGATGTCAACTTCCCAACATCCCTGGACGTAACAGTCACACCTTCAGCCGAATCAGGGGCAGGCGCCTTCACATTCAAACTGGATATGAGGCAATTGTCCCAGTATTCCGACGACTCCTCTGTAAAACCTATGCGAGTGGACGGCTATCCCCCCGGAACCCTGGTGACTTTCAGCATAGGTGATGACGGAGTCATTACCGGTGTTTACGATAACGGCAGGCAGCAGCCGCTGGGCCTGATCGCACTGGCTACCTTTGAAAACACGGCCGGCCTGGAGAAAGTGGGAGCCAACGAGTTCAGGCAGACCACCAACTCCGGTGATTTCAAGCTTCCGAATAAGCCGGGTACCAATGGTGCCGGGACCCTGGTTCCTGGAACCCTTGAGATGTCTAATGTAGATCTGGCAGGACAGTTTACCGAAATGATCATCACCCAGAGAGGCTTCCAGGCCAACAGCAGGGTGTTGACAACTTCTGACGAGATACTTCAGGAACTTGCCAATTTGAAACGGTAAGGCGTACGGGGCCGGTATTCAGCCGGCCCTTCCTGTCTTCTGATTGATTTCAGCCCGGATAAAAGGAGCTGATTTCTCGTGTAAAGTAATTTCACCTGATAGAATTGGAGGTGAACTATTATGATCAGGGTTTCCAGATTCAACGGTACCAGCTTTGTAATCAATTGTGAGTGGATTGAAACCTTAGAGTCCACACCCGATACTGTCATCACCCTTGTTAACGGGAAGAAGTATGTGGTAAAAGAAAGTGTTGATGATATAATTGATTCGGTAGTAGAATTTAAGCGAAGAGCGGGGTTTATCAACAGATTAATTAATCCATTGTCCGAAAATGACGATAAATGACATAGAATAGGTTTTTAAAGGGGTGTCCTATATTGCAGGGTAAGTCTTTATATGCTGTATTGCTTTCCATAATTGCGGTTCTTGCATTGGCACTGGCAGTGATGGTTATCTTCCTGTTTACCACCTACAACCGCATAAATCCCAATCCAGAGGCTAATAACGCTAAGGACTTGCCTCAGCAAACCAGGGAAGTACCTCCTGATGAGGAATCAAGGATTAACCTCTACGCCGGAGAAGACGGAACAGGTGGGGATGCAATTTTCAATCTAAAAGCCTCTCCTGCTCATGAAAACAGCTTTCTGAAGGCTTCTGTCACCATCGTCTTTGATGCCGGCGAGAAGAAAAAGCATCTTGAAGCCCGCACCGATCTTATGAAGGACTGTGAGGGTGAATTCAAGGAGGCCTGTATAGAGTATTTCAGGAGTCAGACCTTCGAACAGCTCAGTGAGGACACGGCCATGGAAAAAGCCAGGGATGCCCTGAAAGATAAATTTAACAGTATCCTGTCCAAAAGGATAGACGAGAGAATTATTATCCGGGTTGTTTTTGAGGGCTGGATTATTCAGTAGGGGGAGGCGAGCAATACCTGTGGGCGATATTCTTTCCCAAAATGAAATAGACAGGCTGTTGCAGCAGCTCAATACAGGAGAGCTTGATGTTAAGGAGTTCAGTAAGGACACGGCAGAAAAAAAGGTGCGCAACCACGATTTCAGACGCCCCAGCAAGTTTGCCAAGGATCACATCAGAACCCTCAATATCATCAATGAGAACTATGCCCGGCTGTTGACCAACTTCTTGTCCGGGTATTTACGGACATTGGTCCAGGTGGATGTTCAAACCGTACAGCCCCTGCAATACTCGGAGTTCACAAACTCCATAGCAAACCCTGCGGTTTTGGGGATTGTTAATTTTGATCCGTTGCCCGGATCAATCATCTTCGAAATCAATCCTTCCATTGCTTATTCCCTCATTGACAGGATCCTTGGAGGCAAGGGAGTAGGGGTTGACAGGGTCAGGGGGTTTACCGAGATTGAGCTTGCCATACTTATGAGGCTTATGACACAGATGTTGTCCCTCATGCGCGAGCCATGGGAGAATGTTACAGAGATAAGACCTGTGCTTGACAGGATCGAGACCAACGCCCAGTTTGCCCAGCTGATGTCTCCCAATGAGATGGTGGCTCTGGTTACTTTCACTGCAAAGATAGGCGATATCGAGGGCTTTTTCAACATCTGTATTCCACATATGGTGGTGGAACCGATTATGCCAAAACTATCCACCAAGCTATGGTTCTCTCTTATCGAGAAGGGGTCAACCCAGGAGTCAAGAGAGTCCATCGAAAACAGGGTTAGGGAAACAGTTATCCCCATAATTGCAGTTCTGGGAAAGACCAAGCTCTCAGTTCGTGAATTCCTGATGCTCCAGGAGGGGGATGTTCTCCCGCTGAACACCAGCATTGACGGCAAGCTGGAGGTATATGCCGGTGACATTTTGAAATTCTGTGGGAAACCGGGTGTACGAAATAAGAGAAGTGCCGTTAAGATTACGGACATTATCAGAACGGAGGAAGAATAATGGGTGATATGTTGTCACAGGCAGAAATTGATGCCCTTCTTAACGGAGTCAGTTCTGAAGATGAGACCACAACTGAAGAAAAGACCGATTCCACCGGTCCGGAGGATACAATACTGACGCCTGAGGAGATTGACACCCTGGGTGAAATCGGAAATATCAGCATGGGCACATCGGCAACAACCTTGTATGCTCTGCTTGGCCAAAAGGTCAAAATCACTACACCCAGAGTTGAGATAACCACCTGGGATAAGATTGCCAAGCTCTTTGTCAAGCCTTTTGTAGCCGTTAAGGTACAGTATGTTAATGGCCTTGAAGGCATGAACATGCTGATCGTGAAAGAGGAAGATGTCAAGATCATTACCGATCTCATGATGGGTGGCGATGGTCTTGGGAATATTTCAGGAGAGCTAAATGAGCTTCATCTGAGTGCCATTTCGGAGGCCATGAATCAGATGATAGGCTCTGCTTCCACCTCCCTCTCATCCATGTTCGACAAAAGGGTCGATATATCCCCCCCTGAATCCGCATTGGTTGATGGGGCGTCTAATATTGACAGGATCAAGATTGACGATGAATCATCCATTGTCATGGTTATGTTTAAACTTCAGGTAGGCGATCTTATAGACAGTGAGATCATGCAGCTTCTGCCCATCCAGTTTGCCAAAGAGATGGTGGAAAATTTGATGGATAAAAACAAAATGTCTCAGCAGGCCGTTGAAGCCGATATGATATCGCAACCACCTGTGCAGCAACAGGAGCCTCAGGTTCAGCAGCCACAGCTGCAGCAGCCTCAGGCACCGCAGATGCCGCCCCAGTACGCTCAGCAGGGGCAGCCGGCACCGGGTTTAGGTATGCAAATGCAGCCCACGGGACAACCGCAGAGACCAACAAGTCCTGTAAACGTACAGCCGGCACAGTTCCAGTCTTTTGAAAACGAGGAGTTTGGCTATGATACCAATAATATTGGACTCCTCATGGATGTTCCCCTTCAGATCTCTGTGGAGTTGGGTCGTACCACTAAGAAGATAAGAGAGATACTTGATTTTGGGCAGGGATCCATCATTGAGTTGGATAAGTTAGCCGGAGAGCCTGTGGATATCCTCGTAAACGGCAGGGTTATTGCCAGGGGAGAAGTGGTTGTGATTGACGAGAGCTTTGGTGTACGTATAACAGATATCCTTCATCCTTCAAAAAGACTTTAATTTTGACAATATATCGTATATAATCGTATATAATTGATAATCTATGTCGTATAGTGGTATAGTTTTATGTGTACAGACTATGAAGGAGAGGATATGACCTATGGCAAGTATTCTGATCGTTGATGATGCTGCTTTCATGCGCATGATGATCAAAGACATCCTTTCAAAAAACGGATACACGGTTGTTGGCGAAGCCGAGAATGGTATCAAAGCAGTGGAAAAATTCAAGGAACTCAATCCTGATCTTGTAATTATGGATATCACAATGCCTGAGATGGACGGAATTCAGGCAGTCAAACAAATTAAGTCCCTTAATGCCGCTGCAAAGATTATCATGTGTTCTGCTATGGGTCAGCAAGCCATGGTCATTGAATCCATACAGGCAGGGGCACGTGATTTCATCGTCAAACCTTTCCAGGCCGAGCGTGTTCTCGAAGCGGTTAAGAAGGTCGTTGGCTAAGGCCCCGGAAGGAATGTATACCAATGGATGACACCCTTTTTTTTCTGGGCATGTTGATCATCTTCTCAGCGGTTTTATTCATTGCCTGGCTGACCACAAAGCTCTTGGGAAGGAAGATGGCCGGAGCATCAAAGAATAAGCTCATGAGTGTTGTGGAGACATTGCAGTTAGGACTGGATCGATGTCTCTATCTTGTAAAAGCAGGTGATCGCTTTTTTCTTTTTTATGCTAACCGTAAGAACATGGAGTTGGTATCCGAGATAGAGGTTGACGAAGAAGCGCTGGCTGCCCGGCAAGAGACTGAAGGAAACAGCAATGGATTCGAATTCAAGCGGATCTTTGACTTTTATTCGGGTTTATCGAGAAAAGGTAAACGCGCCGATACAAAGGATATCGATTTGGACCGGCAGGAGGATGCTGATGAGAGGCATGTAGCCGGAAGCCTTCAAGAGAGCATTCAAAAGCTCCGGAAGCTTAACCAAAACGAGGAGTAGTACAGAGGTTGAATTCAGGCGGTGGAAGCCATGCGAAAGAAAAAAATCTGGATCATAATCATTCTTACAATTCTGTGCATGAACCTGCTCAGCTCGGAAGCCATTGCCGCTCCGGGCATTTCACTATCCGACAACGGCATAACCATTCAATCCACCGATGATCCTCAAGAGATTTCCAACAGCATAAAGTTACTATTACTCCTAACGGTATTATCGGTATTACCGTCCATTCTCATTATGATGACTTCCTTCACCAGGATTGTCATCGTGTTTTCTTTTTTACGAAACTCCATGGGAACACAGCAGATTCCCCCAAACCAGGTTGTTATAGGTCTGTCTCTCTTTCTGACTTTTTTCATCATGACACCGGTTATATCGGATGTGAACCAGAATGCCCTTCAGCCTTTCACCAATAATGAGATAACGCTGGAAGAGGCCATGGACAGGTCTTCTGATACCATTAAGGATTTTATGCTTGATTTTACCAGGGAGAAGGACCTTGCCCTCTTTGCGGGGATTGCCAAGGTAAAGCCTGCCGAGGATCTTACAGACCTTCCTCTGAGCGTTGTCATGCCGGCTTTTATGATCAGTGAACTGAATACGGCTTTCCGAATAGGCTTCATGCTGTACATACCTTTTTTGGTCATCGATATGGTGGTGGCCAGCACCCTTATGGCAATGGGTATGATGATGCTTCCGCCCTCCATGATCTCAATGCCCTTCAAGATCCTGCTGTTCCTGCTTGTGGATGGGTGGAACCTTTTGACTGAGACAGTTATCAAATCATTTGTGAGATAGGCAGGACGATTGTTTGTATAACAAGAAGGTGAAAAGTTACCGGAAAGGAGCGTTTATGGAGCAATTTTTACTGGATATGTCGCGGGATGCCATGATGACCATCCTTAAGGTATCGGTACCGGTACTGCTCACCGGGCTAATAGTAGGGCTTGCGGTAAGTATATTTCAGGCTACTACGCAAATTCAGGAACAATCCCTCCATTTTGTGCCTAAGATCATAGCAATGCTTGTAGCTCTGTTGGTCCTGGGATCCTGGATGCTAACCGTGATGAAGGAGTTTACCATGCGAATGTTTGACGGCATGCTGAAGTTTATCGGCATGTAGCTATTATGGATGTGATGGGGAATGACCATACCTTTGGATGGGATCTTTAACTTATGGAACATCTTTCTGATAGTGCTTGTCCGTATTTCGGGCATGTTCTTTTTATCACCCATCTTTGGCAGGAGGAATATCCCCGGTTATTTCAAAGTAGGTTTTTGCTTTATCCTGACCATTATCACAGCAAACTCCATTACGGTTCCCGATATTTCCTCATATGCATCTTTGACATCCTATGTGATCCTTATAGGAAAAGAACTCCTTTTGGGGCTTACCCTGGGCTTCATTTCATACCTGTTGTTCTCTGCCATCTATATTGCTGGTCAACTGATTGATACTCAGATAGGCTTTGGTATGGTTAATGTGATCGATCCGTTTACTAACATCCAGATTCCAATCACGGCTGATTTTTATGTTGTGCTGGCCACTCTTTTCATGCTGGTAACCGATTCCCATCACCTGCTTATAAATGCGATTGTCGAAAGCTACACCATACTCCCTCCGGGGGGCGCTGATTTTGGAGGGGGTGTTGTGCGCCAATTGGTGGACATGTTCTACCAAACGCTGATCATTGGGTTTAAAATAGCAGCTCCTATTACGGCAGCCATTATGATTACCAATGTGGCTCTGGGCATCATCTCAAAGGCGATGCCCCAGATGAACGTGTTTATACTGGGAATGCCCATGAAGATCATTGTAGGCCTGATCATAATTCTGATCACCATAGCCTCATTCAAAGGCGTGGTAAACTTCATTCTGGAAGGCACTTACAGAAATATTTACGATTTCTTGCGAAATGCAGGCGGCGTAGTTTGATGAGGGGGGTAATCTTGAGGATATTCTGTT
>JAAYTP010000124.1 GCA_012518025.1 Clostridiaceae bacterium | reverse complement strand
CTCGCAATGACATAAGAGGGATGTTCCACTCGCAATGACATAAGAGGGATGTTCCACTCGCAATGACATTCCCCCACACGTCATTGCGAAGGGACGCTTTCTTGACTGTTATTGCGGGAAGGCACAGCCGACAAATTAATCATTAAAATATGCAAAGAAAAGGCCCCTGTGAGCACAGAGGCCTTTTTGAATAATTAATTGAACTCTATTGTTTGCTCCAGAAAAGCTGATCATTGATATATATGGCCTTGACCTTCTCCGCATCCAGCAGCTTATCGTCAACAGTAAATTCCATAATGTAACGATGTGTGCTATCGGATACAGCACTGGTGGATGTGAATGGCACTTGTATCCTGGTGCCGTCTTCCATCAGGCAATACGTGTCCTTATGGGCAAAAGCGGAGCTGATATCAAGCTTTTCCCCTGACGTGGCAGTAAGCGTGAAACCCAGCGGGCTGATCTTTATGCTTTCAATGGTAAGTCCTTCTGTTTCGTTTATAGGATTGGTTCCTGCCTTATAAACAGCCTCTTTTAGCCCGGAACGGGTGCTTAACGTAAAGTCCAGATCGGTCTGTACCGGCTCTTCAAACAGAACACATACAACCACCGGGAGCAGGTGATCCAAGTCCTGTTCACTGATTCCCGTATAGGAGTATATGATGTATTCCGGGTCATTGCCATCAGGCAGGTGTGTTATGGAATTCTCCCAGTAATTCGAATCAGTTCTGGGATCATGTAATACCCAGAGGAATTCGGTTCTTTTCAACTCGTCCATTTTTGCGGACTCAGTTTTATAAGCCAGTACAAACCGGTCGCCATCATGCCCCGCGGCAAATATATCAAGAAGTTCCACACCTGCTATGGGGTAACCGGGTGTTGCAGCATACAGTTCTTCGAGTCCGGATATGTCTTTTTCCGCAATAATCTCTCCATACTCATCTGAATAGATGCTGCTGAGAGGCCAATCAGCCATGTTTTTAACAAGCGGCATACTGTTAATTGCGCTGATATTGAAAGTCAGGGTTTCGGGTATATTATTGTCCTGGTAATCAATCTTTTGACAGAAGGTCAGCTTCCTTCGGTCTTCCGACAGACTGCTGGACTGGGAGCCCGTCATCGTCCCGCTGGAAAGAAAATCAACACTCAGATTAAAATAGGGATGGAGCTCTCCACCATCGATCCTCTCCAGGGATAGCATGATAATCCCCGTGCTGTCGCTGAAGGCCGCTTCTTCCAGTGTAATTTTGTAATCCCCCGCATACTTGCTTTCGCCTATCATACTGACGGCGTTGTTCTCCTCCAGCAACTCAGTGTTTTTGAAGAATAATCCCCAAAGATCATGGGTTACGGCAAAAGCGCCAAAGCATACTACAAAAATGGCTATTGCAAGAGGTACTATTGCGGTTTTCCTAAAGCGCTTCTTATTGGTTTCATCCTGTCTCGCATAGGATAGAGCGCGTTTCTTAATCCTTTTCAATGATATTCCCTGAGGAATCAGTTCAAATTCCATTGAATCCTTTTTCATTGTAAACCCTCTCCCTCCTTAAGAAACTGGGCCAGCTTTTTTCTGGCTCTGGCAAGTTTGGTGGCTACAGTATTTCGGTTAAGCTCAAATCTTTCGGCCAGGGATTTAACCGGTTCCGAGAAGACGTATCTTCTTATAAAGAGTTCCCTGTCCGGCTCATCCAGCCTGTTGATTGCAGAGTTGATGGACTCCATGGTTTCAATCTGCTCCAGGTCCTGGCTGTTTTCTTCAAGACCTATCTCCAGATTCAGGGGCAAGTCATTGCGATATCTGGAATTCCTTAGTTTATTCAATGTCATGTTTTTAGCTGTCTTTGCCAGATAAGGCCTTAAGGAATCGGATTCAAGAACGATGCTCTCCCTGTTCTGCCAGATCTTGATAAAGACATCCGACGCCACTTCCTCAATATCCTCATTGGCAAGGCCAGTACCCGCAACCCTGCAGACAATTGCGGTCACAAACCTGGAATACCTGTCGATCAGTTTCCCAAAACTTTTTACATCGCCCTGACCTACCCTAAACAGAAGCTCCCTGTCATCCACCAAAACACCTCCTCTTTTTCTTCGGTCATATATTAAGACACGTCAGATGCGCCGAATATTTCAATATATAAAAAAGAACAGGGACAACCTGTTCCAATAAAGATATCTTGCCTTTCTATCCAGTAATTATAGCACATAGACGGCATTGCAGAAATACTTGAACCCAACTCAATTCTCACCTGTTCCCTTTTTCAGAACCCCCTTGTTATCAGACATCATTCTTAAACATAGATATTTTTATAGCGAGGATCATGGTTTAGTGGGGCGTGACAGGAAATGAACAGAAAAACTCTATTTCGCACTCTTTTGTTGTGTGTTGGAATCAGCGGCTTTATAATGGTTTCCCTTGGAATTGTACTCTTGGTATCAAAGTTTCCCACGACCTTTCTGACGATAGGCCTGATAGTTTTTGGCACAGGGCAGTTAGTTTTTTTTTGCTTCCCCAATCAGGGAGAAAGAATTCTCTTCAATATCATCCTATTGAACCTGTCCATGGTTTTTCTATCAATATCTGGCCTCATATCATATCCCCAGGCAGAAGAGTTCCTTAGGGTAACAGGTATCCTGTGCTTTTCCCTGGGTTTACTGATTAATGCAGTCTGTAATGCTTTCCTGGTTCTATGGATAATCTCGGGAACCAGCTACGGAAAACAAGATTCAAATAACAAATTATTCGATGAATATCTTGACGCCATTATCCAGGCAAAGCTGCTCAAATACAGGAATAAATTACGGAACGATTGAAGTTATCTGCCTAACACACTCTTCGTGCTTGTCTAATATATTGGTAGTGAGACAAGTTTTATGGAGGTGTTGTTATGGACGAAGTAAGAAGATCCTGTAAGCGCCCGATACTCATAGCTTCAGGCATACTGGGATTTCTGCTGATTGTTTTCGGCGTGGTTTTGATCGGCCTTGGTATCACCGGTTTTGACTTTGTCGTTATCGGAACAATTATTGCAGGAGTTCTCTTGCTGTTGCTGCTGGGCGTAAACCACTTCCTTCGCAGCAAAAGGATACTGTGCATCACCCTTGTGCTGATCGCACTGTTCCTGATCATCGGTGGTATTATAGCCCTGCCGGGAATCATTGGCCTTACCATGATAGGGCTCGGCATAATAGCTGCGATACTGGCAGTGCTCTGCCTCGATTGTTTTTAACAGCCGCTGATGAACTTATACTTCAAGGGTGCCTGGCACCCTTGAAGCCTTTATAATCTCTACAAGTCTGTGAAATACTGTTATTGTCTCCCCCTTTAGCTCTCTCTTCTGCAAGAAAACACCGGAATTGAAGAAAAAATTGGTCAGCCAATTGTTTTTGTTGGTGCAAGTGGTGGTATATGTGGCATAATATCAGTATCCAGATAAACCCGATATGATGCCGGGCTCCTGGTATAAAAAAGCATAAATCTTGGGGGCTCAAAATGAACTGTAACTGTCATCATGATCAACATCCAAATTGCATAGAGAGGGTGCCCATATTCAGCAGCCTGAGTCGGGAGGAGATGATCGAGATAGCCCATATCACCTCTGCCGCAACCTATAAAAAGGGAGAAGTGGTTTATATGGCAGGTGATCCGGGCGGCAGGCTCTACGTCCTTCATGAAGGCTCGGTGAAGATCTCCAGGATCAGTGCCTCTGGTAAGGAACAGGTAATAAGGGTAGTGGGTCCGGGGGAATTTATAGGAGAGCTCTCATTGTTCAGTCCCATTCCCTTAACCGACAATGCTGAGACACTGGAGCACACCACCATGTGCATCATCGACGGTGCAAGGCTCAAGGAACTGATGGCGAAGTATACTTCCATAGTCTTTAAGGTTTTGGAGGAACTCAGCAAAAGGCTTGAGAAAGCCGAGAATCTCATTGAATCCATCAGTCTGGGTACAGTTGAACAGAGACTGGCACAGGCACTGCTGTCCTTATCCGAAGGCGGCAATGAGGTTGTGCTCAACATGAAAAAGGGAGACTTCGCATCCCAACTGGGAATGAGCCAGGAAACCCTGAGTAGAAAGCTGTCAGCCTTTCAGGAACAAGGCCTGATTGAACTGAAGGGGCACAAAAGAATTATGCTATTAAACAGGAATGAATTGGAAAGTATATTAATGAGTTGAACGGAGGTAAAACTATGAAGAAACTTATTAAGAATAATGTTTATTGGGTTGGCAAAGTGGACTGGGAACTGGAATCTTTCCACGGATCCGATTATTCCGTCAATCACGGATCAACCCAGAACGCTTACCTGATCCAGGAAGAAAAAACGGTACTTATCGATACGGTCTGGCGGCCGCACTCCACAGAATTTGTGGATAATCTGGCCAAGGAGATTGACCTTGATAAGATCGACTTCATTGTTGCCAACCACGGCGAGGTGGATCATAGCGGAGCCCTGCCCGACCTCATGGAAAGAATCCCCGATACGCCTATCTACTGCACAGCCAACGCAGTCAAATCTTTGACAGGGCAGTTCCATCATCCTGAATGGAATTTCAGGGTTGTCAAAACAGGGGATTCGGTTGACATCGGCAACGGCAAAAAACTGGTCTTTGTGGAGATGAGAATGCTCCATTGGCCTGACAGCATGGCTACCTACATGACCGGTGATAATATCCTGTTCTCCAACGATGCCTTCGGCCAACATTACGCTCTGGAAGAGCTGTTTAACGATAAGGCTGATACCTGTACTCTATGGGAAGAGGCAATTAAGTATTATGCCAATATACTTAATCCCTACTCGCCCCTTGTGAAAAAGAAGATCGAAGAGATCCAGGCTCTCAATCTTCCCATTGATATCATCGCCACAAGCCATGGCGTCATCTGGAGGGATAACCCGCTGCAGATCGTGGAGAAATACTATGAATGGTCTCAGGAATATCAGGAAGATCAGATTACCATAGCCTATGATACCATGTGGGAGGGTACCATGCAGCTTGCCCATAAAATCGGCAAGGAAATATCGAAAATATCTCCCGACACAAAGGTTAAGATCTTTAATGTTGCCAGGTATGATAAAAACAACATCATGACTGAGGTGTTCAGATCCAAGGCCATCGCTGTGGGTTCTCCCACCGTTGGAAACGGTATCCTGTCTTCAGTGGGAGGATGGTTAGATTTTCTGAAAGAGCTGAAATTTAAGAATAAGAAAGCCGCTGTCTTCGGCTGTTACGGGTGGAGCGGAGAATCCACCAGGATTCTCCGGGATCGGCTCGCTGATGCTGGTTTCCATGTAGTGGAGCCGGAGATCAGGTGCAACTGGAATCCTGAAGAGGACGATTTTGGGAAGGCATCGGATATCGCCAGGGCTCTCTGCGAATAGCTTCTGCTTATTATCCGCTTTTGCATTATTTGATCAGTTGTTAAACAGGGCCGATCCGGAATTATCCGGTTGGCCCTGTCAATGTCATTCAGTGCTGTCCGTGCTCCAAAACTTCTTTTTTTTCACGTATATGTATCCAACGATTGTCATCACCAGGGCACTTATGGCATCCACAATAATGTCCTCCATGGTGTCGTTTAAAGCTTCTCGTCCAATCAGTGGAGTTCCGTCCTTGAGCATGTACTTTTGCATGTTCAAACCAAGGGTTGAGTCAATTATGTATTCATAAATCTCCCAGACAGCACCTATGGTCAGAGCGAAGCAAAAGGCAAAAACCGCTGCAAAAAACGGACTTAAGTGTAGGTTAATCCCTTTGGTGTGATTAAGCATAATGACGATGGTAAATCCCAGTGCTCCCAGCATGGCTCCGCTGAAGGCATGCAATATGAGATCCCAATAGGGTATTGCGTAATAAAAGTTACGAACCTCTCCCAGGTAGATGGCACAATAGAGAAAGATAAAGTATAGAACATACATAAAATTGGGTATGGCAATGGACCATTTCCGCTCAATAACAGAAGGAAGCATCATAACCACAAGTCCGAGTATACATTGGAGCAGCATAAGCGCATAATCCCCCTTCACATGGTCGGGGGTTTCTGAAGATGTAATGCCTTCAGGTGACAGAATGAACATCACGACTATATAGACAATGGAAGCGATCAAGGATACGAAAAGAAATGCTCCCGTCACTTTTCTCCAGTTTATTTTCTTTTTTATAGTTCTGATTCTACGCAATCTATTCCCTCCTGACGACTAATTACATTATACACTATATAATATTTTGTAAAATTCTTAATAGAAGGAGATAATCACTCATCAATATTCCATCCCTTAGAATGTAGCTTAAAACGGTGATTTGATGTGGGTTTCAAGGCCTTACCGCATATTTGCCCAATCTGACAATATGCTATATTAGCAGGAAATCATGAAAGTTTGAGGCATCGGAATGAAGACGGACGCTGTATTTGAGGGCGGTGGTGTTAGGGCAATTGCATTTGCAGGTGCGGTTTGCTGTTTTGAAGAGCATGGCTATAAGTGGCAAAGGATTGCAGGCACCTCTGCAGGTTCCATTGTGGCAGCGCTGTTGGCTGTGGGTTATACCGGCAGAGAACTGAAGGAAATCATTGAAAGTCTTGATTACCTGAAGTTCATGGACAAGGGAAGCCTTCAGTCTGTGCCATTAGTAGGCAGTCTTTTAGGTTTATTGATACATAAAGGCCTCAACTGTGGCAATTATCTGGAAGAGTGGATTAGAGGTCTGCTTAAGGCAAAGGGTAAAACAAAATTCAAGGATGTGAGCGTGAGAAGGCAATCAAGACTTAAAATAATCGCTGCGGATGTTACGCGAAAGGAAATCCTGATCCTTCCGGACGACCTCACCAAATATGGTATGAATCCAATGGAATTTGAGATTTCCAGAGCTGTACGGATGAGTTCAAGCATTCCCTTTTTCTTCAATCCCGTACATCTTCCCTACCGGGGCGGTAGAAGCTTCATAGTGGATGGGGGTATTCTGAGCAATTTCCCAATTTGGCTCTTCGATGTTAAAGGGATACCCCGTTGGCCAACCATAGGATTCAGGCTCTCCGAATGCAGATCACAGCAAAGTGAACAATGCAAAAAAAGCATCCTTTCCTATGCGCTGGATATAGCTGAAACAATCATTGACAGGAATGATGAAATATACCTGAGTGATAAGGATGCGGTCAGATCCATCTCTATACCGACCTTTGGCATAAAAGCCACCAAGTTTGACCTCACCAGGGAGGAGCGCCAGAAACTTTATAAGAGCGGATACAATAAGGCAAAAGAATTCATTGGATCCTGGAATTTTGAAAATTATATCCATAGATACAGGAAAAGATGAAAAGCTCTTTTTGATTCTTATTACGAAACAGGCTGTCCCGGATGGAACAGCCTGTTGTTCTTAAGGTGTTTATTGCTTACAGGGCATATATCATTGAAGCTTGAATATCCTGATTGCATCCTGCAGCTTCCTGGCATCCTCCTCCAGAATTATTGCTGATCGACGCAAGCGTTCCACGGAATCTATCTGGTTCTGAGCCGTGGCATTCACTTCCTGCGTTGATGCTGATGTTTCCTGTATTACGGCGGATATATTCTGAACCGCATTCAATGTATCTTCTTTCGCAGTTTCAATATCCTTAAGCCGTGCCAGAATATCGTTCAGGTTGCTGACAAGATCATTAATATGATTGCTGATATTGTCAAAGACGCTTACAGTCCTTGACAGGGCATCGATCTGCGAAGCCACTATGCTCTCTGCTTTCTCCGCAGTGTTCACGGTATCCTGGTTAAGCGTATCGATGACCTTCACGGTATCCTTGATGTGCTTGGCGGCATTCAAGCTTTGCTCGGCCAGCTTCCTTATCTCTTCGGCAACCACTGCAAACCCGCGACCAGCCTCGCCCGCTCTTGCTGCTTCTATAGAAGCATTCAGAGAAAGCAGGTTGGTTTGGGAAGCAATGCTATCAATTACATTTACAAATCCCTCAATGGTCTTGGACTTAACCTTGAACTCGTGAATCTTTCGGATGACATCCTGGGTGATTTCTGATGTTGCTTTTGATTTATTGCTCAACTCTTCAATAATATACAATCCTTCATTAGCAACATTTTGAGTGTTATTTGCAATCTGTCCCATTTCGTTAGTATTGTTGTAGACCTGGTTGATCTGATCAGAAAGGTTTGACATCTGAATCAGGCACTTTTCAGCATCTTCCGACTGCTGAATAATTCCCTGCCCGATTTCTTCAATGGCTCCGGATATACCCTTGGTGGCATCAAGCAGTTCACCAGCGGTGCTGGTAAGACTTTCAGCAGAACCACTTACAGTACCACCTACTTCCTGAACTTCTCCGATTAGAGTACGCATATGTTTCATCATGTCAGCTATACCGCCGCATAAGGTGAAGAATTCATCATTTCTGCCCATATCCAGTTTGGTTGTCAGATCACCCTTTGAAACCTGTGCGATGGACTTATTCATGGACCTGATTCTTCTGGTGATGTCACCGGTTATCAGGAATACGATAAGTATTGCCAGGACACATGACAGGGTTACAAACAGAATGCTCAGTACCCGGATGCCGTGAACCTCGCTCAAGATGGTGCTTTTTGGAATCAGTGCACAAACAGTTCCATCCACATCCTTGCATTTACCATACAGGAATAAATAGTCCTTACCGTCAAATTTCTCATAGGAATAACCGCTGAGTTCTTCGGACTCCATTGCGCTCTGATAATACGGCAAATCAGTGAAGACACTTTCGGTTCCTTCAATGGACAATGTCTCTTTTCCATCCCCTGTGATAAATGCAAGAATGCTTCCTTCGCCCATATCATACTCTGCAAACATTTTCTTTATCTGCTCGCTGGAAACATCAGCAACGAAAAAGCCAAGACCCCCGCCTATCTTGCGAATAAGAGAAGTGGAATAGCTTTCATTGCTATAAGTTCGGGAACCGGTCGGCATGGCCTCATCCAATACCGTGTGATTGCCCTTCCAAAGCAGATGTGCCTTTTTTTCCTTGAATTCCTGGTTGATTTCAGATTTTGCTAAAACATCATACAGATGGTGTTTGATCTCTCCCGAGGTAGACATACAAACACCGTTATAACCTATTAAATGAATATCAGATATAAAACTGTTTGCAACGACGTTGAGGGACATCCTGTCATAGATATCATCATAGGTTTTTATATTGTCCATGGCAGCGTCATAGTTCAGATTGAAATAATTCTTGAAATTAATATCATTTGTTATCTCCATAGCGGTTTTATCAATCATGTTCAGGCCAAAATTCATAAACCGGCTTATGGCATCAATGGTATTGTGTGAACTTGCCTCATGATTTCCAATAATGGCATCTTCAGCCTTCTTATATGAGACTACTCCATATACGGCCAGCAGAACTATAGGAACCAACAAACCAATGGAAAGCCGATATTTTATGCTATTCAGCCTGTCCAATAAAGATTTGCGATTGTTGCTGGCACCCGAAACCGGTTTGGACACTCTTTTTGCTTTCACAGGACGAGGTGGTTTATTAGTTGCTGCAGATTGGGATGGTCTTTTTGAGAAGACCTTGCTTGATAATGATTTCCAGAAAGTTTTGATCTTGTTGAAAACACTGGCAAGATTAATAAAGCGCCCTTTTTCCCACTTCTTTTTCATGGTGACCCCCCACATAATCTTTTGGCAAGAATAACATTATCATTTATTATATACCCAATAATGACAAAATGCACCCATTAATAGCTACTTTTTCGCTGAAAATGCAATTATCAGTTGAATTTGGTCTTCCATACAATACAGTTTGATACCCTAAAGATTAAGAACCATTATCTTAAGGCCTGTATATGATATATCAGGACAGGTCTGTCCAAAACTAAACTTATAAGGGGGATTAAGATGGAAGACTATATCATCAACCCGGAGTTCAGGCCTAACTGCCGGACATGTAAGGATCATGACCAATACCAGACAGCAGCTCACTGGCCGGAAGCCACGTATCCTATGAAAAAGGAAACAT
>JAAYTP010000123.1 GCA_012518025.1 Clostridiaceae bacterium | reverse complement strand
TGGATTTTGAGTCCACTACGTCTGCCAATTCCATCACATCGGCGTATTGCCTTATCATATTAGCACAAACAAAAGTCTAAATCAAGAAGTTAATTGTTCCTCCAACAGACTGTCTTGCTCTGTTTTTTGGTCTGAAAAGCACGAATTGGGTTACAGAAAAAACCATTGATATTCAAAAAAGAATTTGCTTGTGTTCTCTATTGGCCTGTCATTTTATCAATAATGGTCTTGGTGTCATCGTCGTAATCTATCCGGTACTCACCTGGCTTTATGGCATCCTGCAGGTCAGCCTTCTTGAGCATGATTTCAAATTCAATGGAACTGTCAATAATTCCGGCATTATAAAGCCTTTCGGCTATGAGAGATGAGCTTTCCCCTTCACTGACAGTAAAGGATACGCTACCGTCCTGATTTCTCCAGATGCTTCCACCGGCTTCGAATCTGTCCATCATTCCCAATTCTCTGGCCCGGCTGATAATCTCGCCATCTGAGAGTTGGGGCTGATATCCCAGAAAAAAAATGAAACCAAGAATTGACGTGATAACGATACCAATGCCCATTCCCAGTAATACACTTTTACCATCTATCAGTTTCACATTGTCTCTTCCTTTTCCGGGAGGCCAGTGTTTCACCGGCCTATTTTTGCGATCAGTTCGATTTCGCCCCTGCCCATGTTTAGAAGTCTGGCGATCTGGGCACTATCCAGGCCACTCTTTGAAAGCTTGACGATCTCACGGCGCTTCACATCAAAGGGTATGACCTTGCCCTTTTTGAACAGTTGGGAATGGATGATTGAATCAATATCCTGTTCATTCCTGGGTTCAGCAGGGATTTCTTTTTCGTCAGGCTCCATGAGTGTACCAGATGACGACTCAAACAAACCATTCATGGCCTCTAATCTGCGATCAGCCTCATGAATGGTCTGATTTAGCATGTCGCTCTTCTCCTCCAGTTTGGAAACTGCATAAACCGAGAATTTGTTCATCTCTTCGATAAGAAGCTCAGCATCCTCAATGACCTGGATAAGGTCATCCTTTTTTTCGGCTGCATCCTTCCGGTAATCATGGATGCGCCGCTTCTCAGCCAGCATCAGAAGCAGGGAAAATAAAACTATACCGGATCCTACCAGGGTAATGCATGTAAAGAATACAGTCATACTATTGTACCCCTTATCTTAAGTAAATTCAGTGCTTTATCCTTCATCGGGTGTGCCAAGACACACCGTTTTATCCTCGTATGGTCAATATTTATCCTACAGGCGGATGTCAATGTGTCCTTCCCTGGTCAGGGAGCTTTCCTCTTTCCTATCCTTTTTCTCTTCGTTGTTCTCGCTCTCCTGATTCTGGTTCTGCTTACGACTTCCTCCGCCTCTTTTTTCTTCCTTGTCTGTGATGGTTACCTTGTTGGTCTGATCTTGTGAGTGGACCGATCTGGTGTCCTGTTCAGCCTGCCTAACAGATGCCTCAGCCTGCTGCTGCTCCTGCCCCAAAACCCTTTGCTGCTGCTCGTTCTGGATGCGGGCAACCTCATTTACCTTCGACATGATGGGTCTGAAATCAACCGGTCCGATAGCCATTTCAACCCTCCTTGGCTCTTTACAGCGAGGCAAACCGGATATCGGCGCCGTCACTGTACAAGGAACAGTATTTAGCTTCTTCTTTAATATATAACATAGCGTTACCGATAGCAACCCTTACACCGGGATAGACGCTCCCCAGGACCTTGATCCTGCCGCTGGCTCCATGCTGGAGCTTCTCCTCAATATCTGCTATCTCTTTTTTATACTCCATCAGCTTGTTCTCATAATAGAATTTTGTCCGCGTGCTCTTGGCCAGAAGCTCCCGCTTTTCCAGCGACAGCTCACCAGTATTGGTCTTGATCTTGTTCAGCAATGTAATGGCCTGATTGGCTTTAGTAAGTCCTTCCTCCATACTGGTAATCTCGGTTCTTAAAAACTTCATCCGCTCACGCAGGTGGGGATCAAATCCAACCTCAACAACCGTTGTCGTAAACATCTGGTTGCCAAGAAATTTAACTTCAACTAACTTGCCGACCCTGGCAAGTCCACCTACCAGAAGGCCTTTCCTACCACCAAGGATGATGCTTTTTCCGCATTTGACGTCACAGTGCATGACAGCTTCCGCCCTCAAGTCTCCCCCAACGTCAACCTTGCTGTTTTCAACAAACTTGGCAATTATGTCTCCTCCAGCTATCAGCTCGCCTTTCCCGCCACCCACCATTCCCCGTTTAAGTATGATGTTCCCAGCAGCCCTGAGCCTTGCCCCTTCCACAACTCCATCCACTTCAATATCGCCGCCAGCCTCGATCTCAAAGCCGGATAGGACATTCCCTCTTACGGTGACATTACCGATAAACCTTATATTTCCTGTTGAATTGTCCACATCGGCAGGAACTTCATATACCGAATAGACATTGATCTTTCCATCCACCAGCCTGAGCTGCCCGTCAATTTCTGCAAACAACTCAGTACCTTCAGGATTAAGATAGACACCTCTACCCCGAGGTATTACAGCCGGCCTGCCCTCCAATGCCTTCAATTCGGTTCCAACTACATTCATACCGTTTTTCCCGGGAACGGGTGGTATCACTTCAGCCAGCTTCTGATCCTTTGTAATGTTTTCAATCAGGTTCATATCCTTGTAGTTGACCGTACCATCTTCCATTATGATGGGTTTCCGATCCTTATGAATATCAACCAGATAGTTGAGTGAACCATTTTTTCCATTCACCGCAGGAACGCCTTCCGCAACCAGCACCGGTGTACCATAGACTGGGTTATCGACAAATTCCCTTATTCTCCCCTCATTGATGCAGGCAACGATGCCCTTATCATGGAGCGCCCGGACAATCATCTCAAAGGTTGGGCCGCTGCCTCCGCCTTGGGGCTGGGAGGCAGTGATGAAAGCCTGCATCTTATCATCGGATGCAAAAGCATCTACGGTAGAATCCAATTTCTTCTCAGGTTGAGCCTCTGCAATTTTGACCGGCTTCCCATCACGGCGTTTGATAGCTTCTGCTATAACACTTGCATTGTATCCCTGAATTCCCTTTTTTGCTATGTGGTTCAGAACTTCGTTCTGATTAACCTTGTTGAGATAGCCAACTGGAGGATAAACAGTGAGAAACACACCATCTTCCTGATAGGTGATCTCATAACTTTTCATCTGCTGGATACCTTGGTCTGTCATTACTGATTCTCCTCTACTCCAGAATTGCGCTTTTCAAGCGCTCAAGTCTGCTCCGCATACGCATGATGGCCTTTGTGTGTAACTGTGAGATTCTGGATTCGGATACCTTCATGATGTGGCTAATCTCCTTCAGGGTCAGCTCCTCATAATAGTATAAGGTTACAACCATTCTCTCCTTTTCTGGCAGCTTTTCAATAGCATCTGCCAGTGTTTCCCTAAGTTCAACAACCTCCATTCTTTGCTCGGGTCGCGTAGCATCCCTTTCCATGGTAAGTCCGTCGAGTCCCACCTCATGATTCTGATCAAGATAATCCTCCAATGAAATCATCTGGGACATGTTGACTTCCTGAAGCAGTTTATTGAGCTCCTCAGTCGTAATCCCCATATGATCTGCAACTTCCTGATCGCTTGCTGAATGTCCCAATCGGTTCTCAACCTCGAAATAAGCCCTCTCAAGTTCCTTGCCTTTTTTACGCAAGGATCTTGGGGCCCAATCCAGATCGCGTATACTATCGATGATGGCACCTCTGATGCGTAGCGATGCATAGGTTTCAAACTTTACTTTCTTCTCAATATCAAACTTTTCGATAGCGTCTATCAGGCCGAATACGCCGTACCCTACAAGATCATCGTATTCCACATTGGATCCGAAATAGATGCTCAGGCGTCCGGCAACATACTTAATCAAATCAGCATATTCCAAAATAAGCTGTTCCTTTATGGCCGGGTCTCCTGTTTGCTTGTATTTTTTCCATAGTTCCTGCTGCCTTTGGGGAACAGATGTGGACATTGAATACCTCCGTCAATGGTGCGGACTGTACATCCGCCTAACCTTTATTGTGATTTAATATGATACCGCCGATTCCTATTCCAACTCATTCTTTATAAACTCTGCAATAGGCAGATCGTCAAAATTATCATCATCAGGCAGTTCACTTTCATCTCCGACTGTCATATCTATGTTTGAACCCAAAGATTCTTCTTTCTCTTTCTGGTCTTTTATCCGGTTCTTTTCCATCTCACGCCTTTTCTCTTCTTCTTTCTTCCTAATCATTTCCATTACTTGTACTATGATACCTTTTACGGTGGATCGAATCAGGATGCCTACCATGTAAAATATAACCATTCCCACGCACATATTTAGCATATTTTCTTTGTTGGGAACACCGGCGGATAAACCTATCAAACCGATTATCAAGCCAGCGCCTGCTCCCAGCAGCAATGGGATTTTCCGGATATAATCCATGTTGCAAATTCACCTACAAATACTTTATTCCAAAACCAATGGTCTTCACCTTCAGCGATCCATCTTCAGATGAAAGCTCAATGGTTCGGCCATAATTCCCTCCCGTGTCCTCGGCAATTATGGGTATCCTGAAATCGGCAAGAATTGCTCTGGTGGCCTCAGCATTTCTTTGCCCAATCTTCATGGACTCATTTTGGGTAGCAAAGGCAAACATTTGAGCTCCACCGGCTATCTTGGCTACAATACTCCTGATATCGGATCCACATCTTCTCATTTCCTCGATCAGATCATGAATACCTGTATCGGCAAACTTAGCACGGTTTGAACTGGCAGTTGCAATGGATGAACTGGGCAGCATAATATGTGCCATTCCAATGTTCTTCTTAATGCGGTCATACAACGCAATACCTATGCAGGAACCCAGGCCAAGCGTAGTTAAAATTGAAGGATGCTGGGATACCTTCAGTTCGGCCATGCCCACCTTGATTATTTCTGCCATTAAACGACTCCTAACGCTTCTAATAACTTCCCGTAGGACAGATCATCAGGAACCAGGAAAAGATCTCCGATGACACTGTCACAACCGTCCGTAAACACGTTCTCTATATACAGCACGGTATCCGAGGTTTTCCCAAATTCAATGGCAGGAACACTCAGTATAGCTCCGGCCATATCAATGGCCAGTGCCGGAACATCAGGTATTATCATAAGGTTTGTCAAGTTAGATAATGCTGAGAGGTAGGATCCTGCAAGTATATTCCCTATTTCAGTGAGGACTGAACAGGTCATCTCATCATATTCCAGATCAGTCTCCAGGGGCTTTCCCATCAAAATATTGACGAGCATCCTGGAGGACGGATAATCCAGAATAAACATCATACTACCGCTGATATCCCCCTGAAGCTGAAGGAGTATACCTATAACAGGAGTTTCGGCGCCTCCCAATACGTCACTGACCTCGCTGAATCTCATGATGCGTATCTGGGGCACCCTCATTTCAATCCTCTTATCCAGCAGCTTCGCCAGGGCAGTGGCCGCATTGCCCGCCCCAATATTCCCTATCTCCCTCAATACATCAAGGTGAAAATTGTTAAGTCCACTAATATTGTCCGCCATCCTCTTATACTCCTTATTCCCGCTCGATTAATTCGGTAATGAGCTTTTCGATATTGAGCACAGTAATCAGGCGCTGATCAATCCTTCCAATGCCTACAACATAGTCAAGCGTACGGTCATTCGTAATGCTGGTTACACTTTCCATCTCTTCCTCGGCAAAATCCACAACCTCTGCTACCGAATCAACGATCACCCCTAAAGTGATTTCGTTGAACTTAAGCATTATAATTCTGGTGTCATCGTCGGGTTCCTTGGAAGGTAACTCAAATTTAGTTCTCAGATCCATGACAGGAATGATTTCTCCTCTGAGGTTAACAACTCCCTTAATATAGTCCGGTGTTGTGGGAACCCTTGTGATATTCATAAATTTTTCAATGATTGAAACCTTGTGAATATCCACACCAAATTCCTGGTCGGCTATCTGGAACACCACATACTGTTTATGTTCTTTGACTAAAACCTGCTTCGCCACGAAATCAAGCCCCCTTAATCACATAGAATATGGCGCGATGTCTGACAACTCAGTTAACAGTTTATAAGGCAAGGGAATTGTTGTCGATAATCAGGGCTACATTTCCGTCGCCAAGGATGGTTGCCCCTGCAATATATTTAACGCCTTGCATGATTTTGCCCAGTGACTTTATAACAATCTCCTGCTGTCCAATTAGACTGTCAACGCTAAAGGCCGTCAGCTTGTCCCCTTTCTTGACAACAACAACCGTCAGATGCTTTTTCTTTTCATCAGGTATTGCATCATTAATCTCAAGCACTTCATTAAGTCTTACCAGAGGAATGACCATATCCCTAAGCATGATCACTTCACGATCACGGACCATCTTCACTTCATCGAATTTGATATTATCGATCTCCCGGATCGAGCTTAACGGCAGGGCATATTTTTCAGAGCCGATTCTCACCAGGAGCGCCTGAATAATAGCCAATGTCAATGGCAACCTGATAATAAACCTGCTTCCGACGCCGAACTGAGTCTCAACCTCAACCGATCCTCCCAGCGCTTCAATCTTGGTCTTCACAACATCCATTCCCACACCCCTGCCGGAAAGGTCAGTGACCTTATCAGCAGTGCTGAAATTGGGTTTGAACAAATAATCCATGACTTCTTTTTCAGACAGGGAGTTGACTATATCGGCAGATTCCAGGCCTTTCTCGATGATCTTTTTTCTGATCTTCCCTACATCAATGCCTTTGCCGTCATCCGCCACTTCAATGACAACATTGTTTCCGTCCTGATAGGCTCTAAGATAGATGCTTCCGATGGAGGGCTTATTGAGCTTCGCCCTTTCCTCACGGGTTTCTATACCATGATCGGCTGAATTTCTGAGGATATGTATGAGTGGGTCGCCGATTTCATCGATGACAGTCCTGTCAAGCTCAGTATCCACACCTGACATCTTCAGTTCAATATCCTTACCCAACTCCCTTGCGATATCACGTATCATCCTGGGGAATCGGTTGAATACTGCTTCCACGGGAACCATTCTGACCTTCATCACTGCATCATGAAGATTGGTGGTCACCCTCTCCAGGTACTCTATGGACTCATTCCACGCTGCGTTGCTGTCCTTTGCGCTCATTTGGTTCTCAAGACCATTTTTTATGATTATGAGCTCACTCACCAAATTCATCAGTACATCCAGCCTGTCGATATCCACTCTTACGGTTTTCCCGGTTCTGTGTGCTTTTTTAGGCTGTTCCTGTGCGGCCTGGACAATCCCGTCCTCTGCATCAGGGGCGACCGAGATGCCATCCTTCTCAGCTTCACCCTGGAGCTCGTCGGGGCTTATACCCAACATCTCTGCAGTTATGGGCGTGACATGAACACCAACCACCTCTGCCACAGAATTGATTTCCTGCTCAAAAAGCTCTCTGTCGTTATGTGTTATAACGACCACTGTAAACTCAAAGTCAAATTTTTCGTCCTCGATGTCTTCTACCTTGGGAACCGACTTGAAGATTTCCGCATTCTTTTCCAGTACCTGAAAAACAATGAATGCCCTGGCCGCCTTCAAGAGACATCCCTTATCGAAAACCACATGAATCTGGAAGACATTCATTCCAGATTCAAAGGCCTTCTTCATTATGTTGATATCATACTGGTTAAATACTACCAGCTCGCTGTCAGAACTTGCGGCTGCTTCTTCTGCGGCTTCTGCGGAGTCATCTTTCATACTTTCCTTCTTTTTGGAAGGTTTTGACTTGGATTTCTTTGCAGAGGCTTTGGCTGCCTTTGCCGGGGCACCGCCCTTTTTCAATATGCCGGCCAGTGCATCTATAATCGCATTATATTCCTTGGTTCCTTCATCGCCTGTTGAGAGAATATTATTGACATAAGTCTCAAGGGCATCCAGACATTTGAACAGAACATCAACAATATCGGAATTTGCCGACATCCGGTCACTGCGCAATGCCTCAAGAACATCCTCCATATGGTGGGTGAGCCTTTGCATTCGAGTAAAACCCATGGTGCCCGACATGCCTTTTAGTGTATGAGCAACGCGGAATATCTCATTGAGAACACCTTTGTCCGATGGATCCTTTTCAAGCTCCAACAGGGAGGAATTCAAGCTCTGCAGATGTTCGCGTGATTCCTCCACAAATATGTCGAGATATTGATTCATGTCCATTATAGGCGCACCCCCATGTGATTCATAATTCTGTTGGGTATTTCCATCAACGGAGCTACATCATTAACGACTCCGGACTCAATTGCAACTTTTGGCATCCCAAAAACAATACTTGTACTTTCATCCTGTGCGATAATGTAAGGGTTCTTCTTTTTTTTAAGTTCAATCAATCCTTTAGTACCATCACTGCCCATTCCCGTCATGATAACCGCAATAATGTCGTTTATATCAGAGTCAGCAATAGAGCGCATCATAACATCCACACTCGGTCTGAAGCCACCCAGAGGAGGCTGATCGGAAAGCAAAATTCTGGTCATTCCACCCTCAGATTTCAGTGTCAGATGATGGCTCCCAGGAGCTATATACACATTGCCGGCTTTCAGCAGGTCGTTATGAGCCGCTTCCTTAACACCTAAACAGCTGATCTCATTGAGCCTGTTTGCAAGGGATTTTGTGAACCCCTCAGGCATATGCTGCACCACGATGATTGCTGCGGGTATGTCAGCCGGAAACATGGGCAAAATATTGCTCAGCGCTCTTGGGCCTCCGGTAGAGATGCCTATGGCTATCAGATATTTCACTTCGTCGGCTCTCTCACCATTTACCCCGGCCAATGGCACTGTTTTGCCCACAGCTTTTACTGCACCGCGGTTTCGTCTTTTATTCCTGTAAGCAAGTCTTATCTTCTGCGTCAGTTCAGTCCTGATTTCATCCGATGGCATGCTGAAAACATTGTCGGGTTTTGAAATAAAATCAAAGGCTCCCAGCTCAAGAGCCTTGATGGTTGCGGATTTACCCTTCTGGGTGTGGCTGCTGACCATTATAACCGCATAATTATCCTGCTTTTGAAGTTTTTCCAGGGCGGTTAGGCCATCCATCACCGGCATCTCGACATCCAGCGTTATGACATCAGGATTCAATTCCATTGCTTTTTTCAGCGCATCAAGACCATTCTTTGCCGAACCCACAACATCCATTTCCGGGTTCTTTTCAATCATGTTCTGTATGACACGCCTCATAAAAGCCGAATCATCCACTATCAATACTCTAATCCTGTCGTCTGTCATTTGGTCCAGCCCTTTTTAAGTAGTTTTCGCTGTTCTTCAAATATATAGCCTATGATTCGTTCCCTGTTCATATTGCTTATATCATCAAACTCAATTCCGATCTCGTAGTTGTACTTACCCCGATCATGAATGTTTATCACCCGTACAACCCGGCCAATGAACAGGATGTCCTGGTTCAGGAGAAGTTTTCCCTCCACGTACCATCCAATTTCGGGTCTGATATCGGAGCAAAGGCAGATTCCCCCTCCGCTGATGTCTTTTGTTATTCCCTTTTTATAATCACCGCGTTCTTCTTCTTTGGTCTCTCTGTGGGCAAATATTCTGTAGTCTACGTCTCTTACACAGTTAAACCTGAAAAAGTAACGTCTTTGTATCTTTTCCTCCTCGGACAGCGGCTTTATTCTTAAAAGATGAATATTCCCTTCCAGTTTTCGGCCAAGAGCCTGTGATGCAAACCTGTACAAATCTCCATTCTTTTCGTAAATAACATCAAGATTCGTTCCTCTGTGAACCGGATAGATCCTTCCTTCCAGTATGGGAGAAAGTATCTCCATGCTGCCGTCGGGCAGTACAGCTTCAAATTGGCTGATGAGAGTGGGTACGATCTTGTCGCCGTTTGCATCGTATAATTCCAGCTCAAGCTTGGTGCCCAAGGTTAGCTTAGTCTTTATCATCGACCTTCCCCATTACCTACCTTTAGTTTAACATAATATCCTACTACATCAAACTAATTTCTGCATTTATCGACGTTTTCATTTACTTGTCCCGGATCAGTCCTTTCCAGTTTTGCCCCAATTATGATGACCAACATATACTATGCCCCGAAAAACGACAAAACTCTCTGGATGAACCCTCTGGCACCCAGCATATCCTCCATGCTCCGGTTATTATCCACAAGCACATCGGCAAGTGCAAACAGGCTTCTGGCTGCCTGACTTCTGGGCTGGTTGAGGCAGAAAGGCTTTTGCAACTTTACCGATTTCATTATGGTGTCATCATATAATATATACCCAAGTTTAGAGAGCTTTAATGACAAAAATTTCTCCGAAACGACTATCAGCTTATTGGCGATATCCTCTGCCTCCCTTGCTGTTTCAGCCTTGTTAACCAGAATGCGTATAATCTTTTTTCTGTCCCGTCTCGACACCATCTTCACCAGGGCATAGGCATCGGTTATTGCTGTGGGTTCCGGTGTGGTTACCAGTATGATCTCATCAGCCGCCATAATAAAGCTCATGACGTTCTGGGACAACCCGGCTCCGGTATCGATGAGAATAATATCATAGAGCTTATCAAGAAGGGCTATGCTGCTCATGAATTTACGGAGTTTCTTCCTGTCCATCCTCATCAGTTCCTCAACACCCGACCCCCCGGAAAGGAATTTGATATTATTGGGACCGTCTGTGAGTACCTCGAATATGGACTTTTCATCCCGAATGAGGTCTAGCAGGGTATACTTAGGAGCAATTCCGAATAAAAGGTCAATATTGGCAAGACCAAAATCCACGTCCAGGATAGCTACCCTCAATCCAAGCCTGCTGAGAGCAATGGCCAGATTGACAGTTATGCTGGTTTTCCCGACGCCACCCTTACCGCTGGTAATAGTAATAACACGGGCTCTTTTCTCAGGCTTTAGGCCTTCTGCCTTAGGCAACCCGTTATTCATGTTGTCAACTATTCTTCGCAGCATTTCTGCCTGATCGCTCATGACTACCTCCATACCCTCTGATGAGGTTCAGGATTTTCTCATTTGATTGTTCCAGAGCCCAGAAGGCTTCCTACAATGGCTTGGGGACTTGCCACATCCAGATCATCAGGAACGCTCTGCCCTGCCGTGGTGTAAGACAGAGGCCTGCCGGTAAGGTAACGGGCATTGACAATCACTCCCGGAACCGGAGCTTCATCTAGCTTCGTAAAAAGCAGCTTATAGTCCTTGATGAAGGAATAGTATTCCAGGATCTCTTTCATTGCATGCCTGCTGGTGTTGGCACTGACCACCAGATATGCCTCATCGGCCTCCGCCGATTTGACCAAGGACTTCAGTTCGTCAAAATGACTCTTGTTCCGGTGGCTTCTTCCTGCAGTATCGATCAGAATCAGGTCCTTGTCAGAAAACTCTTTGATTGCCTCCTGCACCTCGTTGGGAGAATACACAACCAAAACGGGTATATTTAATATCTCCGAGTAGGTTTTCAGCTGCTCCACCGCCGCAATGCGGTAAGTGTCGGCTGTAATGAGCCCTACCTTCTTCTGCCTGTTCAAAGTGAAATCGGCAGCTATTTTGGCCAGGGTCGTGGTCTTGCCAACCCCCGTGGGTCCCACAAATATGACAACCTGTGGGCGTCCGTCAGATCTAAGCTTGATGGTATCGGGCTCGCCCAATAGTACTGTCATAACTCGGGCAGCCAGGGAAAGAGCCTCATCAGGCCTTTCGGAACTTCCGCCCCTCTCCCTGACCTTATCCACTATCCTGTCAACCAGTTTGCTGTCCAGTTCCATCTCAGCAAGGGATCTCCTGATGACAGACAGATCATCCTGCCCGGCTGTAGCCGGGGTCTCAGCTTTTTCCCTTGCAGATCCTGCCGGGATTGGACCATCTTTATCCTTTACCGACAGGTAGATTTGCTCCAGCATTGCTTCCATGTTCTTAACCTTGGACTCAAGCTCAACAAGCTTGGGGGGATCTGCCTGGCTCATGGCGGTGGGGGATCCCGTCGTATCTTGTGCTGTGTTGGCCGTTTGCAGCGGTTTTAATTGTTGCTGCGGCTGTTGTGTCTGAAGCTGATTCGGCTGCGTTTGCTGCTGCAATTCCTGTTGCGGATGATACTGAGTCTGCGGCTGCGGCGATACTGAGGGATGAGGTCCGGGTGTTGTCTGCTGTGCCTGGGTCTGGTAGGGCATCTGCGCCTGACCATAAGTGGGTGGCTGGGGAAATACTCCCGATGGATGCCCCGATGGTTGTACATTCTCATAATATGAGCCTGTATTTCCGCCCGAAGCCGGAGTAGCCCTCGTCCGGGTTCTGGGCGGTCTGACATAATCGTCATCAATGGCAGC
>JAAYTP010000017.1 GCA_012518025.1 Clostridiaceae bacterium | reverse complement strand
TGCGCTCTTTTGGGATTCCATATATGGCGCCGTTTTCGCCTCTTACGGCACATGATCTCAAAGATTCCTTTATTATGGTTCCCATATGGGCAATGGTGACAAGACCCAAGATACTCAGGCAGCAGGAGAATGTAAGGGGCAAAAAAGGGTCAAAACGCCAGGAGGTGAATAAGGGGCATGATTCGCAAAAAGGATAAAGTGTTCAAGGCCTTGCTTCCCCTTTTACTTGTGTTACCTTTGCTGCTTACCGGGTGTTGGAACAACAGAGAACTGACTGATTTAAATATTGTGGCAGGTTTGGGGCTGGATCGCACCGATGATGGCAGAATTCTTTTAACCGTCCAGGTGGCAGAGCCAGGCGCAATCCAGTCATCATCCTCGGGAAGTGGCGGTGGCGGGGGAGAGAAGTCAAAACCTGTGTTTGTTGCTTCCAATGAAGGTGAAACAGTCTTCGACGCCCTAAGAGGAATGCTGGCCGTAGTTGACAAAAAGTTGTTCTTTAGTGCAGCACAGGTTCTCATCCTTGGGGAAAGGCTTGCACAGGATGGTATAGAAGAGGTTCTGGACTTTTTCCAGCGAGATCATGAGGTGAGTTACCTGATGGATGTTCTTGTGGCAAAGGGTGCAACACCCGACGAGATACTCAGAATGGAAAGCGATATAGATGATATACCTGCAGTGTATATACAGGGAACAGTAGAAAACAACATTTCCCGGGGAACAGTGAAGAAAACCATGTTCATTGACTTGGTTAAAGCCGTGGACTGCAGGGGAAGACAGCCTGCCATAGGACAAATATCAAAATCAGGCGATAAAGAGATCAGGACAGAAGGCCTTGCTGTTTTCAAGGGCGGAAAGCTGGTAGGCTGGCTTGATCCATTTGAAACAAGGGGATACCTGTTTGCCAGGAATAAAGTGCAAAGCGCTATTATTAATGTTCCTGTTGATGAGGGCAAGGTTTCATTAGAGATTATGAAGTCAAAGGGTTCAGTCAGTGTGGCAATTGAAAGTAATGAACCATCCAGCCTCATTGTGAGTGTGGAGGCTGAAGCCAATGTGGGGGGATACGAGGCAAAAGGCAGGATTGATTCGCCGGAAAGCCTGTATATGCTGGAAGAAAAACTAGGAGAGGAAATAAAAAAAGAAATTGCAATGGCATTGGAGAGGTGCCAAAAAGAGTATGCCAGTGACATATTTGGCTTTGGCACGTATTTGTACAAATACCAGCTCCAATGCTGGAAAAAAGTGGAGAAAGACTGGAATGATGTCTTCAAAAGGCTTCCTGTGGAAATCAGGGTGGATGCAAAAATATCGCGTGTAGGAATTGTCAGAAATCCGTTAAGGAAGGGCGAGTGACATCATGTTAACAGTTTTAGCGGTGTTTATTATTCTGATCATATATGATTTGCAAAAGTTTATACGAAAAAAAGAGCCGGTAAGGGTATTTGTACTGTATTTTTTCTTTATGGCAGCAGGCTTTACTGTCAGCTTGCTTCTGGCAGCAGGGAAAAGACCTTATTCTCCCTCCCAAATGATTGAAGCCGTATTTAAAATGATCGGGATTGTGAAGTGATGGAAAAAACAAGGATATCAAGCATTCAGCTTTTTATGCTTTTATCGGGTTTTCTTTTTGGAAGCACCGTGATATTGGCTCCTGCCGCGGGAGCGAAAAAAGATGCATGGCTGGCCATGATCATTGGTGGAGCAGGCGGTGGACTGCTGATGCTGGTTTATGCAGCTATTGCTTCCTTGAACCCATCAAAAACCCTGGTAGATATATTAAGGGAAAAGATGGGGTATGTGATAGGCAATATTTTGGCGGTTCTGTATATATGGTATTTCATACACCTGGCTTCGCTGGTTTTCAGGGACTTTGGCGAGTTTATATGTACTGTGACCTTTCCGGAAACGCCTATAACTGTTGTGATTGGTTTCTTTGCACTTGCTTTTGTATATGGAGTCAACGGCGGTGTAGAGGTGATGGGAAGAATGAGCGAGCTGTTGGTACCGGTAGTGCCTGTAGTCGCTTTCATCATTAGCCTTTCACTGATTACTGTCAGTGATTTTACAGCATTTCTTCCCATCCTGGAAAATGGCATGCCGCCTGTGCTTAATGCAGCCTTTAGCTATATAACCTTCCCCTTTGGAGAAACAGTTGCATTCCTTATGCTGTTTCCGCATTTGAACAGAAAGGAAAAGCTAAAAAAAACAGTGATTGTATCGGCGATTGCAGCAACAGTGTTGAGCATAATCATTTTTTTCAGAGATATATCTGTCCTGGGAAGTGAGTTAATGAGCCGTGCCACATTTATTTCCCACTTAACAGCACTGCTGTTTCCGGGATTTAATGTTGACCCGCTCCTGGATATAAATCTGCTGATCGGTGGAGGGGTAAAAAGTGCGGTATGTGTTTATGCGGCAACAAGGGCTTTAAGCCAGGTTGCAGGGATTGAGGACTTCAGTAAGCTTACCAGCGCAGTTACCACCTTTTGTGTAGTACTCTCTGTATGGGAATATAATAATGTGCTCGAGATACTAGACTGGACAGAAAAGGTATGGCCTTACTATGCCATTCCCTTTCAGATCATAATCCCGCTGGTTCTGCTTTTCCTGTCTTTATGGAGAAAAAACAAGCCTTCGAAGGTAAAAGCATAACGCCCCCACACTGTCATTGCGAGCGGAACATCCCCTCACTGTCATTGCGAGCGGAACGCAGTGGAGCGTGGCAATCTCCCAGTGAAAAAAAGAGCTACCAATTTATTAGAATCAGCAGCTCCATACTGGCGGAGGGTTAGGGATTTGAACCCTAGATACCTTGCGGTATACTGGTTTTCGAGACCAGCTCCTTCGACCACTCGGACAACCCTCCAGGTTCGATCTCAGTCTAAATCGCTATACTATTATAAGTCATCTGTGTCGTTTCCGCAACAGGGGAAACGCTTCCTTCTGTTTAGTGTAAGCATATTAAAACTGTCATTGCAAGCGGAACATCCCCTCACTGTCATTGCGAGTGTAACGAAGTGCAGCGTGGCAATCTGAGAGATTGCTTCGTCGTTTCTCTCCTCGCAATGACGTATTTAATGTCATTGCAAGCGGAACATCCCCTCACTGTCATTGCGAGCGGAACGAAGTGGAGCGTGGCAATCTGAGAGATTGCTTCGTCGTTTCCCTCCTCGCAATGACAGAAGAATACTTACCTCAACGGTTTGAAAAAATCAGTGAGCAATTTCTCACACTGGCTTTCCATGATACCCTCATAAATCTCAGGGGTATGGTTGAAGGCACGCATGCGTAAAAGGTCCACAACCGAACCCACGGCCCCGGCTTTTGGATCAGCAGCGCCAAAATAGAGGCGGCGGAGGCGTGCGTTGATGATGGCTCCGGCACACATGGGGCAGGGCTCAAGTGTCACATAAAGGTCACAATCGTCCAGCCGCCAGCGGCCAAGAATCTTACAGGCTTCTTCAATGGCCAGAATTTCAGCATGGGCTGTCGCGCTGCCCATGGCCTCCCTGAGATTATGGGTGCGGCTAATGATGAGCCTGTCCTTTACGATGACAGCGCCAACCGGAATTTCGCCTTCTTCTGCAGCCTTTCTAGCCTCCTGTATGGCTATTTCCATATAGGGGTTAATCATGGATTACCTCCATCTATATGTCACTTACGAGCCTTCTAAGTACAATTCATATTATACAGCATTATTGTTGGTATGGCTCATCTTCCTTCCTCATAAACATTAGTATGGTTAAGAAGGAATATCGCATCAAAGCTGAAGATATTGTACTCCTAATACTTCCGCTTGCCTTTTTGCTGCTCTTTCTGATCAAGCCTCAGAATCAGGAGATCAATAAGCAGCCGGCAGCAGAAGAGGAGCACAGGCACATGGAGCCTGAAATCACTCTCACTGTGTATAATCCCACTGAGAGCCTCATTGTGGAATCCAAGCTGGAGGAGTACCTGGTGGGCGTGGTAGCCGCTGAGATGCCTCCATCCTTTGATTTGGAGGCCTTAAAAGCTCAGGCCGTTGCAGCTCGCACCTATGCCCTGGGAAGGGCGGAAGGCTACTATGGATCTACCGCAAGCCATTTTGGAGCAGATATATGCACCGATCCGGGACACTGCCAAGCCTGGATATCGAAAGAACGGTTCCTTGAAGTATATGGCGACGAGTCTGACTGGGAGAAGATTGAGAAAGCGGTGAATGACACCCGAAACATCGTCGTGACATACGGGGATGTGCTGATCAATCCTTTGTTCCATTCAAACAGCGGCGGTGCTACCGAGGATGCCCGGGAAGTCTGGGCTATTTCAGAGAGTGTTCCATACCTGCAAAGTGTTTTTAGCCCCGACGAAAGCAGCTATCCGGATTATGAAAAAACACAGCTATATTCATGGAATGAATTAGTGCGAAAAGTAAAGACTAGATATCCGAATACTAAGTTTCCATCAAGTATCGATATGGAGATCGAGGCCTACACCGTCAGCGGGCGTGTGGCTTCCATCAGGATAGGAAGTGTCACCATGTCTGGTACCGAGTTTCGGGAGCTGTTTGGTCTGCGCTCTACAAACATTATTCTAAGCTTTCCATCCCCTGAATCGGTTGAGATCACGACCATCGGTTACGGTCACGGTGTGGGTATGAGTCAGTGCGGTGCTGACGCTCTTGCAAGGGAAGGCTACAGCTATGAAGATATCCTTAAATATTATTACTCCGGGGTAGAAGTGGAAGAAATAGCACAATAGAGTATAAATCCATCTCCGCTGGCAATAATACATGGTGGAGGTGGATACTGTGAACAACAAGGGAAGTTTTAAAAATGACGGGTCTGTTGGCAAAAGGATCATAAGTTTTTTCAAGGAGAGCGGCTTTTATATAGCTATTGTGGTTGGGCTGTGCGCCCTGGCCGCGGGAGCTGTGTTCTTCTCAACAAACCAGATACTTACCGATCCTGACCAAGACCTGCAAGATAACCGAATCGGCAGTGATAACAATGAATTCAGTCTGATTGACGATTTCCCTGAAATACCGGATTTTGATCAAAGCTCCATCAATGACGGCAATGGAACCGGCTTTGCCGACGATGGACCTGATAATGGATTGATTGCATATGAGGACATCGATCCAGATGATGAAACCATTCTGGAGGATGACCCGGGTGAAGGCAGTGAAAGCACAACGGGTCAGGAGGATGCCACCGAGCAGACTGTTGATCAGGATGATGAAGCAGCGCAAACAACATCCGGGGGCATTATGGAAGACGGCACAGCACCAGTGGACAGTGTGGTGCTGGCCATTGTGAAGCCCAACTTCTCAGTGCCTGTTGAGGGCAAGGTTCAATCCAGCTATTCCATGGACAGGCTTGTGTTCTCTCCCACGTTCAATGAATGGCGTACCCACAGCGGTGTAGACATTTCAGCACCCCGCGGCGAAGTCGTCCGTGCCATTGGGAACGGAGTCATCCATGAGATCAAGAATGATCCCAGGTATGGATTCACCATTGTCATTGACCACAATAACGGTTACAAATCCCTGTATGCCAATCTTGCCAGTGACAACACCATGACTGTCGGCAAAGAAGTCAAAATGGGAGATGCCATAGGATCTGTAGGAGCTACTGCAATCTTTGAAAGTGCAGAACCCACTCATCTTCATTTTGAGCTGTATAAAGAGGACAAACTGGTAGATCCGGAAGCCTATATTGATTTTCCTAAATAAGGATTTCTGAGATTACAGCATGTCATTGAGAGGAGCCTATTCTTCTGTCATTGCCAGGAGAGAAACGACGAAGCAATCTCTGAGATCGCCACGCTCCGCTGGCGCTCGCTCGCGATGACTACGTCATTACTAGAAACTAAGTGACAAAGCAATCTTGCGCATGAATCAAAAAGCCCGCCATAAAATGTGACGGGCTTTTTAACTTCCTCAAACAAGGACAACACAATAATGAAGTTTTGGGGTATAGCGTACTAGCCATGCACATATAGATAGTATCGGGACATTTAAGCCGTGGTATCGGCGCGTGCGGGAGGCAGGCGCATGAGACATTACATAGAGGAACGCGCCTTGGAGCTTGGTAGCTTCATTATTGAAAACAGGACTACGGTCCGAGCGGCTGCACAGAATTTTGGAATCAGCAAAAGCACAGTGCACAAGGATGTTACAGAGAGGCTGGCAAAGCTTGACCCGTTAATGGCCGGGCAGGTAAAAAGGATACTGGATGAGAATAAGGCGGAAAGGCATATCCGCGGCGGCGAAGCGACCAGGATGAAATATGGGAGGGAAGGCAGAAAAGTCGGGTAATACCGACTTTTTGCACCTTATTAGGATTTCGGAGATTGCCGTGCAACACTGCGTTGGGCTCGAAATGACACCCCTTCACACATTGCAAGGAACGAAGGGGCTAAGCAATCTGACAAATTAACACGTTGCTCAGAATGAGGAGCTTGACACGCTCCATTCTCAATGACAAATAATTCGTCAAGCCATCCAAAACATTTCCTGCACATCATTTGACCAATAAGTCAAAATACGGTATAATACATTAAGGCAATTATCGCTATTAAACTGAATATGGATTAAGTGCTGAATTCCTGTTTGTTTTCTTGGAACAGGATACGGGGGAACCAATTAGTGGGGTGAATCCAGAATTTTTATTCAGGTAGGGCTAGTCCTTTCGGCCCGAATCCGTCAGCTAACCTCGGAAGCTTTGAAGGGAGAGAGGTTATTTTTTGCCTTTAAAGCGGTTCTCACTTGTAGGTATAGTGACAATCGCTTTATTTTTTTCAAAATTCGGAAGGAGGTTGATATAAAACAATGACCACTGGTTTAAAATCTATCCAGAAGAAGGCGATCAACCGGTTTGATGAACTTAGGAGCAGCATCGACGATTATGAACGCATAAAGCACACCATAAAGACCGGTTTGGAAGACAGGGAGAAGATCTCGCAGCAAAAAGCAAAGATCATGGAAAGGCTGGGTGCTTCAGAGGAACAGTGGAATGACTACAGATGGCAGTTAAGAAACCGCTTCACCCGGATTGAAGATATCAGTGACATCGTTGGACTTTCGGAGGATGAGATAGAGAAGATCAAAAAGGTTGCTGAAAGATACCGGTTTGGGATTTCTCCATATTATCTGTCGGTCATAGATCCCGACGATCCATCCTGCGGAGTCAAGAGGCAGGCCATACCATCCTATGATGAGCTTGATATTCAGGGGGAGCTTGATCCCATGGACGAGGATGGCTGGACTCCTGAGGAGCTTATCACCCGAAGGTACCCTGACAGGCTGATCATCAAGGTTACTAATATCTGCGGAATGTACTGCAGGTTCTGCCAAAGGAGAAGGCTGATCGGCGAGCACGACACCCATGAACCTGAGGAAAAGCTGGAAAAGGCCATAGATTATGTCCGCAGGAACAAGGAGATCAGGGATGTTCTGATCACCGGCGGTGACGCCTTTATGCTTAGCGATGCAACCATGGAATGGATGCTGAAGGAGCTAAGAAGTATTGAGCATGTAGAAATCATCAGGTTTGGCACCAGAACGCCGGTTACACTGCCTCAGAGGATTACCGACAACCTGGTGAACATCCTTAAGAAGTATCATCCGATTTATGTAAACACACATTTCAACAACCCCAGGGAGATCACTGAAGAAGCAAAGGCTGCCTGTGAAAAGCTGGCCAATGCCGGAATCCCCCTCGGAAACCAGATGGTGCTGTTAAATGGTGTCAACAACGACAAGTATGTGGTTCGTAAGCTTAATCAGGCGCTTCTCACCATACGGGTGAAGCCATATTATATCTTCCATCCCAAGACAGTTAAGGGAACTTCCCACTTCTGGGTGCGGGTGGAAGAAGGGCTTGAGATCATGGAATCCTTAAGGGGAAGAACATCAGGAATGGCAATTCCTACATATATCGTGAACGGACCTAAGGGACTAGGGAAAACACCCATCCTTCCAAATTACATTCTCTATATCGGAAGCGATAAGGCAGAATTCAGAAATTGGCAAGGAAAGAGGTTTTCAATACAGAATGAAATTAGATAAACGGAGGGGTGCGCATGAACGTAAAATTCAATCAGAAAAGCAAGATGATGGAGATAGAGTTCCAGTTCAGAGATGTGAAGGACCCGAATCTATTTCGCAACATCTACCCTTACAATGAAGTACCCAGGCTGGTATTCAACCACAGAATCGTACCCATGAATATTCCTGAAAAGCTATACATCACCGATACCACATTCAGGGATGGACAGCAGTCACGTTCTCCCTACACTGTGGAGGAGATCAGCAAACTCTTTGATCTTCTTCATAAGCTGGACAACGGGAGCGGTATTATAAAGCAGAGCGAGTTCTTCCTGTACTCAAAGGTGGACAGGGAAGCCGTGGAAAAATGCATGGAAAAAGGCTACGATTTTCCCCAGATCACCGCATGGATAAGGGCTAAGAAGGAAGACTTTCAGCTGGTGAAGGATATGGGGATCAAGGAGACGGGGATCCTTGTTTCCTGTTCGGATTACCATATATTCAAGAAGCTGAAGAAGGACAGGGTTCAGGCCATGGAGCAGTATTTGGGCATTGTTTCGTCGGCTCTTGAGGCGGGGATCGTACCGCGATGCCATTTCGAGGACATCACCCGGGCCGATTTCTATGGCTTCGTACTGCCCTTTGTCAACAAGCTCATGGAATTGTCGAAGCAGGCCAAAATGCCTGTGAAGGTGAGAGCCTGCGATACCCTTGGCCTTGGAGTCAGCATACCCGGCGTGGTACTTCCCAGAAGCGTGCCCCAGATCATCTATGGACTGGTCAACTATGGGGAACTGCCCTCCGAATGGCTTGAATGGCATGGCCACAACGATTTCTACCGGGCAGTGACCAACTCTACCACTGCATGGCTCTACGGCGCCGCCAATGTGAACACTTCCCTTTTAGGTATCGGCGAAAGAACCGGAAACACGCCGCTGGAGGCCATGGTAATGGAGTATGTCCAGCTCAGGGGTGATTCGGGAGGCATGGATCTTAGGGTCATCACCGAGATTGCTGAGTTCTTTGAAAATGAGCTAAACTATGAGATTCCACCCAGAACTCCCTTTGCAGGCCGGGCCTTTAATGCCACAAGGGCAGGAATCCATGCCGACGGGCTTTTGAAGGATGAGGAGATCTACAACATATTCGATACCACCAAGATCCTGGGAAGACCTCCTGTTGTTGTAGTGGATAAGCATTCAGGGCTTGCTGGTGTGGCAGCATGGCTCAACAACTATTTCATGCTCAAGGGGGACAAGGCCATCGATAAGAGGGACGAAAAGGTGGCCAGGATCAAGGCGTGGATAGACAAAGAATATGAGAACGGGAGAACCACTGCATTAGGCGATGCAGAGATGGAGCAACTGGCCAAGGAATACTTCCCGGAACTGCTTTCCCTCAGGCAGAGCAGGGTGGAGTGAGTTTATTAATATTATATAGTTAAAGCAAAAAATGTAATTAAAAGTTGAAAAACCGGATAAGACCGGTTTTTCGCTTTTCATGGGCTTTTCAGCGGGGCTCAAAACACCCTGAAAGGCCTTATATTGCTTAAATTCATACTTGTAATCATTCCCGTATATTGTTAAGATGTTTATGAGTATTAGTAAGTGAAAAGGGGTTGTAAGTCTTGGGCCTTGGATTGGACATTGGGATAGATCTGGGAACCGCTTCGGTACTGATTTACATCAAGGGGAAGGGCATTGTTCTTCGTGAGCCTTCGGTTGTCGCCATCGACAAAAACACCGACAGGATACTGGCGGTAGGAGAGGAAGCACGTCGAATGCTGGGCAGAACGCCGGGCAACATTGTGGCATGCCGTCCTCTTCGTGATGGTGTTATCTCAGATTACCATGTAACAGAAAGAATGCTGAAGTACTTCCTGAGTAAGGTAACAGCATCCAGCTTTTTCAGACTCTTCAAGCCCCGTGTCATGATCTGCGTGCCCTCCGGTGTCACCGAGGTTGAGAAAAGGGCGGTTGAGGATGCCGCCGTTCAGGCAGGTGCCAGAAAGACCTATCTGATAGAGGAGCCCATTGCTGCGGCCATCGGAGCGGGAATTGATATCACCAAGGCCTGCGGAAGCATGGTGGTGGATGTTGGCGGCGGAACTACTGATATTGCTGTCATTTCTCTTGGCGGTACGGTTGTAAGCACATCCATCAAGGTGGCAGGCGACAAGTTTGACGAGGCCATTGTTAGATATATGAGAAAGAAGCACAACATAATGATCGGCGAGAGAACCGCCGAGGATCTGAAGGTCAGCATAGGCACGGTTTTCCCAAGACCCCAGGAGGTTTCAATGGATATCAGGGGAAGGAACCTTGTCTCTGGCCTTCCCAAGACCATAACAGTGACATCCACAGAGCTTATGGATGCATTGGAAGAGCCGGTATCCAGTGTTGTTGAGGCTGTTCATTCGGTGTTGGAGAGAACTCCTCCCGAGTTGGCTGCAGATATAAGTGACAGAGGTATTGTAATGACGGGCGGCGGAAGCCTTGTTTATGGACTGGACAAGCTGTTGCAGCACAAGACCGGCATCGATGTCATCATTGCTGACGATGCTGTTTCAGCCGTGGCATTGGGCACTGGAAAGGTGCTTGACAATCTGGATATGCTGCGCAGCAACGATATTGCCAGGGGCTCCGGATACAGCTTTTAAGCAGGACATGCGAGTGGATAAGGTCTCAAATACGGAGCTGATGAATGAAACCAGTTAAATATAAAGGGCGGGGGCAGTTCTGATAGCAGGGTTGCCCCCTTATTACATCCATAGTTTTGAAAACTTGATTCTATACTATCTTTTAAATTGAATCCAGTAAGGAGTCGGCCATGAAAACAGCGGGAATATGCGTTGGAGCATCTACTGTAACCATTGCAGAGATCAGTCTTAGCGAGGGTACTATCAAGATAGAGGGGACACGATCCATCTCCCACGAGGGGAATCCCAGAAAAATACTTTCCGAACTATTCTCCGGAGGGTTTAACAACCTCCCGGACAGGGTGGTTGTTACGGGGCGCAAGCTGAGGAATCTGGTTAATGCCACGGGCATACCGGAACCTGAGGCTTTGGAGGCGGCCTATTGGTGGTGGTCACAGACCACCGGGGAAAAGGCTGGGACCCTGGTAAGTGCGGGCGGAGAGACCTTAATGGTATATAAACTGGATGAGAAGGGTCGGGTTATTGAGGTGCGCAGCGGAAACAAGTGTGCCTCGGGTACCGGTGAATTCTTTCTCCAGCAACTCAAGAGGATGGATCTTTCTGTTGAAGATGCAATGAATATTGCCGATGGCTCAAATCCATACAAGGTGGCCGGAAGATGCAGTGTTTTTTGCAAGAGCGACTGCACCCACGCTCTTAACAAGGGAGCCCCAAAATCCCGGGTGGTATCAGGGCTCTGTAAGATGATGGCGGGAAAGATTAGCGAGCTTCTAAAGAGCGAGGATCAGGGATCTGTTCTTCTGGTTGGCGGAAGCGCCTCCAATCATATTATGGTAAGGTTTTTGGAAGATGAAGGCTTCGATATTGTCATCCCTGAACACAGCCGGTGTTTCGAGGCGTTAGGAGCGGCTATATGGGCTCTGTCCCATGAGACAAAGCCCGTACCAAAGGCCGATGATCTGTTTGTGGAAGGGGAACAGGATTTCTCCAGACACCTTCCCCTTAAGGATGCCCTTTCCAGGGTCAGATTTATGGAACCCATACGGGACAAGGCTAGAGATGGTGACGACTGCATCCTGGGTCTTGATGTGGGGTCAACCACAACCAAGGCAGTTCTTGTGCGGCGAAGTGACAGGGCCATCCTTGCGGGTATTTATCTCAGAACCAATGGCGATCCTGTGGGCGCATCCCGGAAATGCTATGAAGGTATTGCATCCCAGATAGATGTCCCAATAAATATAACGGGTCTTGGAGTAACCGGCTCAGGCCGGCAGATTGCGGGGCTTCACGCCCTTACCCCCGCAGTTATAAACGAGATCATCGCCCATGCCAGGGCTGCGGCTCATTTCGATCCGGATGTGGATACCATTTTTGAGATCGGGGGTCAGGATGCCAAATACACATATCTGACCAATGGCGTGGCCTCGGATTATGCCATGAATGAGGCCTGCTCGGCGGGAACCGGGTCTTTTTTGGAGGAATCTGCCTTAGAATCCCTGAATTTGAAGGTTGAGGATATAGGAGATCTGGCCATGGAGGGGGATGGCCCGCCAAACTTCAGCGACCAGTGCGCAGCCTTCATAGGCAGTGATATAAAGACCGCCATCCAGAGCGGCATATCCAAGGCAAATATAGCAGCCGGGCTGGTCTATTCCATATGCATGAACTATCTAAACCGGGTTAAGGGGAATCGTCCGGTGGGCGCAAAGGTTTTCATGCAGGGCGGCGTTTGCTACAACAAAGCGGTACCGGTGGCAATGGCATCCCTCACCGGCCGGGAGATCGTGGTGCCTCCGGAACCCGGGCTCATGGGAGCCTATGGAGTGGCTCTGGAGACCCTGTCGCAGCAGGAGCTTGGACAGGTTCCCACCCAAAGCTTTGACCTTAAGACCCTGGCGGAGCGGGAAGTTGTATATGAGGAGCCATTTGTTTGTGCCGGGGGCAGGGAGAAGTGTGACCGGAAGTGCACCATCAGCCGTATCCGGATGGACGGCAAGGTATATCCCTTCGGTGGGGTCTGCAACAAATATTACAATATAATAAGCCGTAATAAGGATGTGGATGTGGCCTCCCTGGATCTTGTGGCTCTCAGGGAGAAGCTGTTGTTTGAGACTGCAGGCCGTTTTGTGCCAGAAGCCGTAAAACCCAATGGAAAGCGCATAGGGATAAACCTCTCGCTGATGACCAATACCCTCCTTCCATTGTATGAGGGCTTTTTCAGGACCCTTGGCTATGAGCTTGTGCTGCCTGATGGAACGGATCCCGAAGGATGCCTGATGGAGGGAGCGGCCTTTTGCTGGCCTGTGGAGCAGGCCCATGGCACATTGAAGACGCTGCTTGACAAGAAACCCGATGCGGTCTTCCTGCCCCATATCAAGGCATTTCCCGTTCCCGGCGGTGACGATGTACGGGTGTCCTGCCCATTTGTACAATCGGAACCCTACACATTGAAGGCCGCTTTTCCTGAGCTGTCAGAACTGGATGTTTTAAGTCCTGTTCTGGACATGACAAAGGGCTATGAAGCGGCAGAACCCGATTTTATGGAGATGGGTCGCAGGCTTGGCCACAACGATCGTGAGATCCGGTTGGCCTTTGAGGCCGGGCTAAAAGCTCAGCGGGCTTTCCATGAGGCCTGCAGGGAAGCAGGAAAGCGCGTTCTGGAGGAGATTGAAGCATCCTCCGAGGGATTTTCTGTGGTTCTTTTTGGCCGTCCATATAACGCCTTTTCGAGAATGGGGAATATGGGGATACCCAAAAAATTTGCATCCCGGGGCTACAGGGTCATTCCTATGGATTTCCTGCCTTTAGAGTCCGAAAACGCACAGGATAACATGTATTGGGCTTCGGGACAGCTGATCCTTAAGGCTGCCCGGTTTGTGAGAGGTCATGAAAGGCTTTTCGGAGCCTATATCACTAATTTCAGCTGTGGACCCGATTCTTTTTTGATCAGCTACTTCAGAGATGTCATGGGACAAAAGCCATCCCTCACCTTAGAACTTGATTCTCATACCGCTGACGCCGGCGTGGATACCCGGATAGAGGCCTTCATCGACGTGGTAAAACGCTATGACGATATGATCCGCCGGGGTATACAGATCAGTTCCGAAGAGGAGCCTTTCCAGACCGCCCGCCTGGAAACAGTGGCCGGGAAGATAGCGGTGGTGCTTCCTGATGGCTCCAAGTATCCGCTTGACCATCCCAAGGTGAAGGTTTTGGTTCCTTCCATGGGCGAGATCGGTGCAAGGATGCTGGCAGCCACACTGGAATATGTTGGAGTTAAGACAGTGGCACTTCCCCCTGCCAACGAAAAGGAGCTGGCTTTGGGAAGGACTGTGGCATCCTGTAAGGAATGTCTGCCCCTTCTTCTTACAGCGGGCAGCCTGATACGCTATGTGGAGGAAGAATGGAACGGTGAGGATATACTGGTGAATTTCATGCCGGAAACCTCAGGCCCATGCCGCTTTGGGCAGTACAATATCATGATGCGTGAAATAGTGAGGAAAAAGAGGCTAGACAGGATAACCATGCTGTCCCTTACCTCCGAAAACTCCTATGCGGGATTTGGAGTTAAATTTGCTCTCAGAGCCTGGCACTCCATTGTCCTGTCCGATGTATTGGACGATATATACAGCGCCATTCTGGCCATAGCTAAAGATCCGGAGCATGGGATAAGGGTGTTCAGGGAGATTTCTGAAACCCTCATAGACAGCATAGCTCATGACCCATGGAAGGTCTTGAAGAGGAAGATCCAAGAGGCAGCCAAGCTTCTCTCCACTCTGCCGAGAAAGTGCGATCTTGACGAGATTCCGTCCGTAGCCCTCATCGGAGAGATATATGTGCGCCGTGACAGGTTTTCAAGGCAGCGGCTGGTGGAGCGCATCAGCAAGCAGGGATTCTGGGTCAGGACTGCCCCTGTTGCTGAATGGATCAGGTATTGCGATTATATAGTTCAGCATAGACTTGTGGCAAAATCTAATCTGGGCGACCGGCTTAAGAACAAGGTTACATGCATGGTCAAGAACCCCTTCGAGGATAAAATCCGGAATATGTTTGAAGGTTGTGGATTCTACAGGGTGTTTGACAACGATGTGGACCACCTGATAGATGCAGCAAAGGATCTGATCTCGCCGCGGCTGACGGGGGAGGCCATCCTAACTGTTGGGGCTGCTCTTGCGGAGATTGTGGAGAGCGTGGAGGGTGTGCTGGCTCTAGGCCCCTTCGGCTGCATGCCTGCCCGCATATCGGAGGCTCTGGTGACCAACAAGCTAAATACCCACAAGGCCAGAATTGCCCGTGATGCCGATCTTGTAGCCAGGGTGATGAAGGTATGGCCGTCGCTTCCCTTCCTTTCGGTGGAGACCGACGGAAACACCTTCCCTCAGCTGATTGAGTCGCGCCTTGAAGCCTTCCTTCTGCAAGTTTCCCGCCTGTTCGAGACAACCAGGGAGATCCAACGTGCGCAATGACACCCTCGTATGTCATTGCGAGCGGAACGCAGTGGAGCGTGGCAATCTCTTCTAATGTCATCGCGAGTTCAGCGCGGCGATCTTCGAGATTGCTTCGTCGGCTCCGCCTCCTCGCAATGACAGAAAGAAGCCTCCTCGCAATGATATGTGGCAATCTCTATTAATACTTCCTTTGTAAAATCCGATATATATCACAGAACCCGTATCTTCTTAAATCGGTAAAGGGGAAGGAAAAACTATGATAAGAGGGCTGTATACATCCGGTTACGGAATGCTGACACTCAACAGGAAGATGGATGTTGTGTCCAATAATCTGGCAAACGTAAACACCAATGGATTCAAGAAGGATGGCGTTGTGTTTGAGGAGTTTTCCGACGTTTTAGCCAAGCGCATTTACGATTATGGAAACCGGCCGGTGAACAGCGCTCAGGATATCGGCTACATGGCATTATACAACGATATCGCCGAGGTGTATACCGACTATACCCAGGGCTCTCTTGAAAACACCAACCTAAGTACCGATTTTGCCATTAATGGCGACGACAGTGCCTTTTTCGCAGTGGCCGTTCAGGATGGTGCCGGCAACTATCGGGAGTTCTATACCCGGGATGGCGCCTTCAAGCTGGACGATCAGGGACGGCTTGTGACCAGAGACGGTTTTGTGGTCATGGGCGAAAACGGAGCCATATTCCTTGAGGGCGACAGTTTTAATGTCAACAGCAACGGGGAAGTCTTTCAGGATGATATGTATATAGATACCCTCAGGGTAAGGAAGTTTGATAACCCCGAAACCCTCAGAAAATTTGGCATGAACCTTGTGACTGTGACCGAGGATACAGTAGAGGGTGAGTTTGAAGGTACTGTACTTCAGGGGTATATTGAGCGTTCCAATGTGGATTCCATAAAAGAGATGGTGGACATGATCACTATACTAAGATCCTACGAAGCCAACCAGAAGATGATCCAGTATCAGGATTCAACACTGGACAAGGCTGTCAATGATGTAGGAAGGGTTTAGCATAATTAGTCCGGCCGGACTTGTGACAGGTCTCGGTCAGGATATTGGATAACAAAATTTCAGTTCTACAGGATGTGTATTTGGATACGGATGTCCAAGAAGGAAAGGTGACCTGTTATGATGAGATCACTCTGGACCGCTGCATCGGGAATGAAAGCCATGCAGTTCAGCGTGGACACCATAGCCAATAATCTTGCCAATGTTTCCACTACCGCTTACAAGAAGGAAAAACCAGAGTTTGAGGATTTACTCTATGTTACCATGCAGCAGGCCTATTCCGACGGAGAGAACGCCAGGCCTGTCAATCTGCAGGTTGGACATGGAGTGGTTTCCCGTGCAAATGTCCGTGACTTTTCCATGGGCAATATGGAGCAGACAGGTAATAAGCTGGATATGGCCATTCAGGGGGATGGATTCTTCCTGGTGAGAGGTCCTGACGGGAGCCCCCACTATACCCGGGACGGCAGCTTCAAGATATCCATGACCGATATGGGCAGGATGCTGGCGACCTCCAAGGGCTATCCTGTTTTGGACAGGGACGGCATAGAGATCTATCTTGATACTGATCTTCAGAATATTGAAATACAAGACTCCGGGGAGATCACCTACAGGGATCCGGAAACAGGGATCAGCATGCCCACCGGCCAGTTCATAGGTCTGTTCCAGTTTGAGAATGTTCAGGGACTTGAAGCGGTGGGCGGCAATATGTACATAGCAAATTCAGCTTCGGGAGAGGCTATCCCCGATTATGAAACAGGCAATCCCAGCGTCATCAGAACGGAGTTTCTGGAGGCTTCAAACGTTCAGGTGGTTGAGGAGATGGTGAGGCTCATAACAGCCCAGCGTGCCTATGAACTGAACTCAAAAGCCATAACCACATCGGATGAAATGCTTCAGGTAGCCAACAACCTGAGACGATAATACCCCCTTTATTGAGGATATTCATTAGGGTATAATGAGCAGGGCGCTCATTGATGAAGGGACTAAGTAATATGAAAATAGATGGCCTTGTGCAGCATCAATTGCAAAGTGTTTATAATAACAAAGAGGTAT
>JAAYTP010000122.1 GCA_012518025.1 Clostridiaceae bacterium | reverse complement strand
TTTGCCCACCAACTGGATCCCAATGGGCAAACCCTTGCGGTCAAGGCCGCAGGGCACAACCAGGGCCGGAAGGCCAGCCAGATTTGCCCCTACGGTATAGATATCTCCCAGATACATCTCTAGCGGATTCCCACTTTTCTCGCCCAGTCTGAATGCGGTTTCGGGATAGACAGGCGTGGCAATAAGATCAAATGACTCAAAGGCCTTCATGAAATCATTGGTGATCATTTTTCTTGCCTTCAGGGCTTTGATGTAGAGCTGGTCGCGGTGCCCTGCACTCAGGATATGGGTTCCCAAGAGTATTCGCATTTTAACCCCACTGCCAAATCCTTCGCCCCTGGATAACCGGTACAAATCCTCCAGGTTCTTTGCATTGGCGTTTTGATATCCATACCTGATTCCGTCGTACCGGGCAAGATTTGAGCTGGCCTCGGAGGATGAGATGATAAAATGGGTCTGTACGGCATATTCAGTGGTCGGAAGCGAGCTCTCACCCAAGACAGCTCCTGCTTCCTCTAGCATGGAAACAGCCTTATAGACTGCATTTTTTACGTCTTCATCAAGCCCGGAGCCAAAATATTCTTTGGGTAGACCTACTCTGATCTGTAGCTTATCTTGCTCCAGCCCGTGAGAATAATCCTCCCCGATCCCCTTCACAGTGGTTGTATCCCTGGGATCAGGCCCGGCTATCCCGTTCAGCACAAGGGCACAGTCTGTTACATCCTTTGTGATAGGGCCAATCTGATCCATTGACGAGGCAAAGGCCGCCAAGCCATACCGGGATACGATCCCATAGGTGGGCTTTAGCCCCACTACCCCGCAAAATGATGCAGGCTGGCGTATGGAACCACCGGTATCCGAGCCCAGAGCAAAACTGCTAAGACCTGAGGCCACCGCCGCTGCCGAACCGCCACTGGATCCGCCGGCCACCCTCTCCGGATCCCAGGGATTTCTGACACTGCCGAATATAGAATTCTCGGACGAACTTCCCATGGCAAACTCATCCATATTGAGCTTGCCAAGAAGAACCGACCCGCTTGATAGAAGCCTTTCAACTGCAGTGGCATCATAGGGCGGAATGAACTGCTCCAGCATCTTTGAAGCACAGGTTGTCCGCACACCCCTGGTGCACAGATTGTCTTTAATGCCCATGGGGATACCGCAAAGGGGTGATATCCTTTCTTCAGCACCAAGCCTCTTGTCGGCGGCTTCCGCCTGACTCAGCGCTACATCGGCGCATACCGTTATAAAGGCATTGATCCTGCTATTCTCCTGCTGGATTCTTTCCAGAACCAATTCTGTAAGCTCTCGGGAACTGGTTTCCCGGCGCCTTAAAAGGTCACTGGTTTCCTTAATGGTCATATCCAGAATACTCATAGGGCATCCACCACACTGGGGACCACGTAACAGTCGTTTTGAACCATGGCTGCGCATTTCAGCAAATCGTCACTCCCGCTGAAATCTTCAGGTATGTCCGGCCGAAGTACATTTTTCAAAGGAAGAACATGCTCCATTGGCTCTATACCCTGGGTATCTACCACAGACAAACGTTCCATATAACCCATTATCAGGTTCATGTCCCTGGCTAATTCAGCCTCTTCCTCGGGGCTGAGCTCAAGCATAGCCAGAGCCGCAATCTTCATTACCAATTCCCTGTCCGCTTCCACCAGGATAACCTCCCGCTATAATTATTGACCCTTTTTGCCGGCGCATATGCCCTGTCAGCATGTGTCTTACAGCACCTTTACTGCCGCATTCCGGCTCTTGTGGGTCAGGCTCGCCGGCTCCCATCATTTTACCATAATATCGGTGAAAAATCGCACGACTATTATCATGATAAATAATGGTTCGTAGGCTCACAGGGTTATTTTTCCCATTTCAGGGAAAGAAACATGTCACCAAACGTCTTAAATAACTGTCATAAT
>JAAYTP010000121.1 GCA_012518025.1 Clostridiaceae bacterium | reverse complement strand
GAGGAATCGACACATTGTGCAGACTTATTTCTGTGAGTTATACAGTAGAATGATGTTTTTTGACAAATTACTATATTATTATTGGTGAATTTTCACAAAGGAAAAACTCTGTTTGCGACACGAAATGTCAATAATTGATAAGAAGTTAAGTTGTAATGACGACCTGTGGACAAAACGTAAAACTATCCACAGAAAAACCCTTTGATTAACAGCTAAATAGGCATTAGTCGCTGTAACCCGCTAAACATGCGGGTTTTGAATTTTTTGGGTTATCCACAACCCTGTGGATAACTGTGGATAACATTGGCTGAAAGCAAGGCAGAATAAAAACAGGCGCCCTGGAGATCATAAAAATGTACGATCCCGATCTGCTAATAAGGAGGGATTGAGTCATGAGCAGACGCAGAGGCATTATGTCGGAAGGTCTGAAGAATGAGTTTGCCCGAGAACTTGGTGTGTATGATACGGTTAGCAGAGAAGGATGGGGCTCAGTTTCATCCAGAGACTGTGGCAATATGGTCAGATTTGCAATCGAGAAGGCAAGCAAGAACTCCGCAAATATACCGGAATAGCTGTTGCGGGGTATAGCCCATTCCGGTAGGCAGCAGATGGGATCGTATTTTAATAACAGGGGGCATGGGGAACCATGCCCTCTCGTTAGTCATTCCGATATTTTCTCCATACCTGAAAGCAGGCAAAAATCCAAGGGAAAGACCCTCAATCCATATGTTTACATGTGTCTGAATCTGTTGACAACGGCGGGCTCGTATTGTAAAATATAATCCGTCGCTCTGATTGTACTAGTGTGGAGAGATGGTCGAGTTGGTTTAAGGCACCGGTCTTGAAAACCGGCGTAGGCGCAAGTCTACCGTGAGTTCGAATCTCACTCTCTCCGCCACATTTTATCTGGAGAAGTACTCAAGCAGGTCGAAGAGGCGCCCCTGCTAAGGGCGTAGGTCGTTAACGCGGCGCGAGGGTTCGAATCCCTCCTTCTCCGCCACAAAACGCTGATAGTCTGAAATACCAGGCTTTCAGCGTTTTTCATATCCATATTATTACGATGCTGCTTTACCGGCCTTGATCCTGTTGAGCCGTTCCACCATGACAATCATCACAATGGCTATGACCATCAGATACACAGGCATAAGGCTCATGGATATATGCTGGCCCAGCAGACCAAACAAGGGAGGCATAACAGTGATCCCGATGTAAGCGCTTGCCATCTGAAGTCCCATCATGGACTGGGACATCTCAGCACCAAAATTCTCAGGCGTGTCGTGAAGAAGGGAAGGAAATATCGGGGCGCAGCCAAGTCCTATCATGAAGAAGCCGCATAGCAGGATGAAATCAACGGTAGGCACCATGATGAGCAGAATCCCCAGCACAATCAAGCCCAGACCCATGCGTATAAGTTTTTTATTATTGATGCGCATGGTGAGAAAGCCTGACATGAACCGCCCAAAGGTAATGCCGAAGTAGTAGAGAGAGACCCATGAAGCCGCAGTTTCAGGAGAGATGCCCCTTGAGAACACAAGAAAGCTGCTTCCCCATAGTCCGGCAGTTGCTTCAACCGAACAGTAGCAGAAAAAAGCCATAAGGGCTGGTTTTGCACCCCTGATTCTTATAAGCTCCATTATAGAATAAGCCTTTCCGGAGCCTTCGGATGTCTGTGCCCCCGTTGAGACAAGCTTCCACAAGGGCATCGATGCGATCAGGATAACCACAAGGACTGTCTGGATCCATCCTATTGCTGAATAACCCGATCTCCAGCTGCCTCGGGTGAGGAAAAAGGACATGATGACAGGTCCCGCGCTGGCGCCAACTCCCCAGAAGGAATGCAGCCAGTTCATATGTCTTGCCTTGTAATGGACTGCCACAAAATTATTTAGTGCTGCATCCACGCTGCCTGCGCCAAGCCCCAAAGGTATGGCAAACAGGAACATTACCCAGAAGGTGGATGACAGGGATATGCCAAACAGTGCCGCTGCGGTCATGGCAACGCTTACAGCTGTAGTCACGCCCGTCCCGAACCGACGGATGATCCTGCTGCTTAATAAACTTGAAATGATGGTGCCGCATGATATGACAGCGGATAGGAACCCTGCCATGGAAACAGCTACGCCAAGTTCTCCATATGCCGCTGGCCATGCTGTGCCAAGGAGCGAGTCTGGCAGCCCCAGGCTTATGAATGCAATGTAGATTATAACAAGAAGTAGAGTTATCATAACGGCTCCCCCTGGTTTTTCATCTTCCACCCCTTAATGTCCGATCTTTGGACAGCTCCAAAGAGATTAGCCTTCAGGTGTTTGTTCTCTTTCATCAAAAGGGCAAGCAACTCTTTCACATTCTGTCTTTTCGTATTACCGTCCACAGGACATCCGCTTTTAATTGCTTCCAGGCCAAGAGCCTTGACACAGGCGCTCACCATCTTCTCCTCGGTATAGATCATAGGTCTTATCAGCGTAATGTCCCGTCTGTCCAAATAGGTTACAGGAGAAAAAGTGTGTATCCTGCCTTCATATAAGAGCGACATTATAAGAGTTTCGATTACATCATCCATATGATGTGCAAAGGCAGCCTTGTTACAACCCAGGGACTTAGCTGCCTGGTAAAATGCTCCTCTTTTCATATTAGCACATAAGGAGCAGGGGTTTTTCTCCTTCCGCACTTCAAAGACCACACGGGATATCTGGGTGTCCTCAATATGGTAATCCTCATCAAGGTTGTTGTAAAACTTCAAAAGCTTGTTGACATCAAAGGATTCAAAACCCAGGGCAACAGTGATACCGATGAGCTCAAATTTGACCGGGAGAAACTTTCTGAGTTCACTCAGAGCCATCAAAAGGAGCTGGCTGTCTTTTCCGCCCGAAACGCCCACGGCTATTCTGTCGCCATGGGATATCATATTATAATCGGTTATCGCTTTGCGCATACGTGAGAGCACCTTTTGCATCAATTTCCATGCCCTCCTGTTTGATAAATCGAATAAGCAGTCACATTATACCGCCGAAAGGGAGCAATGGCAATGAGGAGATCGCTGCGTTCCACTCTGATCCGCTCACAATGACATTTTGGAGATACATATCTTTTCTCGCCTCCTCATCACTCACCTCCATTAGCGACTAAGCAATCACCTGATCACCAAAGTACCAATGGATTCCTCATGCAAATCATGTTGTGCTTTTCAAAGGGTTCTGGTATGATAAACTTGCCATCAATTTTGATAAGTTTTTAACAAGCGGTAACTTACAATGATTCTACCCTCAAAGGTATGGAGGAACATAGAAACTCTGACAGGTGCAGATGTATTTGTGAAAAGTGCTTAAAAAATTAAATCAAAATGTTTGAGTATAATAATAAAATGACCTTGTGTCAATGTACGTTTTTTTGTACAATGGATAGGATAATGTTAAAAATATAACCATCAGGTCATAGGATTTGATGGTGATTTAACTGACAACATAGCAAACTCAAAAAATAATGAGGGGGAGTGAAAGATTTGAAAAAGGTTAACATTACTGAAACCGTACTAAGAGATGCCAACCAATCCCTTATTGCAACAAGAATGCCCTTTAATGATTTTGAGGAGATTCTTGAAAAGATTGATAAGGCGGGATATCATTCGATAGAGTGTTGGGGCGGAGCAACTTTTGATTCATGCCTCAGATATCTTTCGGAAGATCCTTGGGAGAGGCTCAGGAGGATTAAGTCCAAGGTTAAGAATACCAAGCTTCAAATGCTTTTAAGAGGCCAGAACCTACTGGGTTACAAGCATTATCCTGATGATGTGGTCAGAAAGTTTGTGGAACATGCTGTTAAAAACGGTATTGACATCGTCAGAATCTTTGACGCACTCAATGACTTCAGAAATAT
>JAAYTP010000120.1 GCA_012518025.1 Clostridiaceae bacterium | reverse complement strand
TTGCGATAAGTCGCCGAAACATCCTGTGAGAATGGGATAAGGTCGGCTGTTGTTAGAGCGGAGCGAGTTCAGCCGACCCTCATTCGAACAGTTGATGTTTCGCAGACGTGCAGCACAGCGACCGGGCTTTACGGGATCCCGCCGGTAACTTAATGACATACTATTGGAGGGTTGGTTTTATTATGTCCGATGCAGAAATAATCACAATTGAAGGGAAAAGGATAAAATTCTCCAATCCCGAAAAACTACTTTGGCCTGAGGCAGGCATCAGAAAGATCGACTATCTGGCCAGGATGATTGAGCTGGCTCCATACATTCTTCCCCACTCCAGGGACAGGCTCCTCACTACCATCAGATACCCCCATGGAGCCGGGGGCGAATCCTTTTTCCAAAAGAACGCTCCCGAATATACTCCCGAATGGGTGAAAACCCATACCTGGAATAATGTTTCCTATATTCTGCTGGATTCCCTGCCCACCCTGGCCTGGCTTGTAAACCTGGCGGTAATGGAATTCCATACCTCATTCAATACCTGGCAGCGGGAGAACCACCCAACCTCCATAGTCTTTGATCTGGACCCCTCCGAAGGCCAGCGCTTTGAAGATGTGGCCGAGGTTGCCCTGCTGGTAAAGCAAACCCTGGATTCACTTTCAATAATAAGTTATGTAAAGACCTCCGGTGCCACCGGCCTTCAGATCTATATCCCGGTGGGAGGCCGCTACGACTACGACGAGGCACGTAGAATCAATGAGTTCTTTGGCAGGTATTTCAGCCAGAAATACCCCGGGAAAATCACCATTGAGCGCAAGATTGAGAAAAGAGGATCAAGGCTCTACTTTGATTACCTCCAGATGTGGCAGGGAAAGACCATAGCTATGGTGTATACGCCGAGGGCAACAGATCACGCAAGCATTTCCATGCCCATCCAATGGGACGAACTGGAAAAAGGCGTTCACCCGGAAGATTTCACGCTGAACAATGCACTGGAAAGACTCAAGAAGAAGGGCGACCTGTTCGCCCCTCTTCTTGAGGATTTGGTCCAGGAAAGCCTGGACAGTCTATTGGCATATGCGAGGATGTAAAGAGAAAAACTGGGGGAGTTCCTGCTTCCATCTCCGCATGAATGCATCCTTATACTACTTCCTGATCCTGTTTTGAAACTATATCGTCAACAACCGCCATGTTCACGGCATTGACAAAAGCCAGGGCACTTGCCTTTAGGATATCGGTATTAACAGCCTTAGAGGTATAGACCTTACCGCTGCCGTTCTTCACCTTAATGCTGACCCTTCCCAGGGCCTCTTTGCCTCTGGAAACACTGTTCAGCTTATATTCAAGGAGTCGCAGATGAACGCCCGTCGCTTCCCGGATAGCTGTGTAAAGCGCATCGACGGCTCCATCGCCCATATTGCTGCTGGCAAGTATCTCGTCGCCCTTTCTGATCTTAACGCTGGCAGAGGGGAAGTTGTTGTTGATGATTACCTGCATATCCGCAAGTTCATAAAGCTTATCCACCGCAGAGCCATTGAAATGACTCCTTCTAACCGTGCTCTGAACGATATGGTACAGGTCGTGGTTATAGACCTCCTTCTTGACATCGGCCAGCTCAAGGAACCTTGTAAATATCTGCTCGAATTCCTCAGGTGTATAGTTGGTGAACCCAACCTGTGCCAGGGCATTCTTGACGGCATGACGACCCGATCTTGCGGTAAGGATGATCTCCATATCTTCGACACCTACATCCTCAGGATGGATGACCTCATAAGCATCCCTGGACTTGAGCAGTCCGTCCTGATGGATACCCGATGAATGAGCAAAGGCATTATCTCCCGTTATAGCCTTGTTAACCTGCACATCAAGACCCATCAAAGCACTGACAAGGCGTGATGTCTTCTTGATCTCGGTGGTCACAATACCAGTGGTGGCCTGATAGTAATCCTTTCTCAGGAAAAGCCCCATAACCACCTCTTCGAGGGCTGCATTGCCCGCCCTCTCTCCTATTCCGTTAATGGTGCATTCCACCTTGTCGGCACCGTTCTTTATGGCGGCCAGGGTATTGGCTGTAGCAAGGCCTGTATCGTTATGGCAGTGAACACTTAAAACAACATCGGGATTAAGGTTTTTAAGCCGCTCATTAATCCTTCTCACAAGTTCGCCGAATTCTTCGGGGACTGCGTAGCCAACAGTATCCGGTATGTTGATCATGGTAGCCCCAGCTTTGACAACGGCCTCAATGGTTTCCCAGAGATAATCAAAATTCGATCTGGAAGCGTCTTCGGTGGAGTACTGAACATTGGGACACAGTGTCTTGGCATATTTTACGGCCTCCACACCCTGCTCCATGATCTGTTCCCTGGTCTTTCTCAGCTTTTTCTCCACATGCACATCGGATGTCCCGAGGACAATATGGATCAGGGGCTGCTGAGCATGCTTAACGCTGTGGTAAACTGCGTCAATATCGCTTTTTACAGCCCTGGCCAGGGCAGTGATCATCACTTTGTCGCCTATCTTTTTAGCGATCTCCTCCACCGCCTTGAAATCACCGGCCGATGAAGCCGGGAACCCGGCCTCTATGATATCCACATTAAGTTTTTTAAGCTGGGCTGCAATCTCCAGCTTCTCATACAGGTTCAGTTTTGCACCGGGAACCTGTTCCCCGTCTCTTAAGGTCGTATCCAGTACTAAAATCTTTCTCATGGTTATGTCCTACCTCCGTTTCCATATGTTATGAGTACTTATCTGCGCAGATAAATAGGTATTGTCATGACATTAAAGAAAAACCAAAAAACCCCGTCTCCTAAAACAGAGACGAGGTTATAACCCGCGGTACCACTCTTATTGATTCAAATGAATCCACTCTTTCGATGGCCAGCACCATCTATCCCTTTAACGGTGGAAATCCGTCTTACCCTACATTATCAGGCAGCAGCTCATGGACGAGTTCAATGAATCTGAAAATACCGTTTCGCACCATACACGGCTCTCTGAGAAATCCACAATTCATCTACTGATTCCAATCATAGCCTTTGAACTATTACGAACTATGAAATTTGCATATATTTTATAACGCCATACGCACGTTGTCAAGCACTTTTTTCATCTCATATCAAATATCTTTGTAAACTGCTTCAGAAGCCGGCTTAGCCCTCTTCTCGCGAAGGAAGAACTTTCGTGAACTCATCTGGCACATAATATATCATACTGCCCTATCCTATGGAATCCCGACCATCCGTCGGTACGGATTCGCATTTTGCTATAAACCGCCTGATCTCTTCTTCCTCTTTAGCCACATCCATGTCAACGGTTCGTCCCAGGCGGTCGCACAGAGCCAAAAGGCCTATTTCAGGAATCGATACCTGGCTTTTCATCTTTTCGATCTCAGCAAAGGGAAGGTTTTTGATGACAAACAGTACCTGCATATGCCATCTGACCATGACTGAAACAGCCCGTATGAAGCCTTCCTCCTGTCCGCAGGCCTTTAAGAATTCAATAGCCAGCTTTTCACCTGCTTTGTCGTGATTATAGGCTGTTATCCTTCCCTTTCGCCGACGGGTGGTGACGGCCTTTCCTATATCATGGAGCAAAGCTGCCCACATGAACACCCGGGGATCTTCACTGCGATCCCGTCGGGCTGCAGCTTCATCAACCACCAGAAGGGTATGGATCCAGACATTTCCTTCGGGATGGTGAACCGGGGATTGCTCTACATCTTTAAGCCTGCTCAGATAGAGGAACGGGAAAGCCTGCATCTCAGGTCTTTTCCTGGACTGGTTCAAAAAATTGGAAGGTCTTTCATCCTCCAGCAAATGCATTTGTATTTCGTTAAAGAATGCCTGTATATCATTCATGGTTGTCGCCTCCAAAGGATAGGATTTTCAGGACAAGCCTAAAGAATATTGTCTTGCGCTTCCCATAGGGTGAGCGCATTGCCCCGCATAGATCTCATTATACACCTTTTTGGGATGATGAATACCTGTAGCGGCCATCAAGGAGCAACCGTTGATCTGCGTAACAAATATGTCCATGATCTCATATGTTGGTTTAGGGAAAAAAGTTTAGCCCCGGCTAAAAAAGCCGGATGAAAACGAGGAAAATCCTATGAAGCTGACTGCTGAATTATTTATGAAAGATGGAAAATGCATGCCCCTCAGCTTTCTGCCCACTGGTAAGAAGGCAAGGGTAAGGGAGCTTACGTCAAACGGCATTTCAAGAAGAAGGATGCTGGATCTTGGCCTCATCTGGGATACCGAAGTGGAAGCGCTGCAAAAAAGCCCATCGGGCGACCCCGTTGCCTACCTTATCCGGGGAGCAGTTATTGCGCTCCGGTCTGAAGAAGCATCCAAGATAATGGTAGAGGCCGTGTAGAATCCCATGGTATTAACGGCATAAGGGAGGCATTACCAGATGGGTCTTACAAATCAATCCACCGGGAGCAGTGTTCTTGGCCATATACTGCATATCGAACGATCGTCTTCCGACCAAAAAATCATAGCACTGGCGGGTAATCCCAACGTGGGAAAAAGCACAGTTTTCAACAGTCTGACCGGTATGCGTCAACATACCGGAAACTGGCCTGGAAAAACGGTTTCAATTGCCCATGGGAGTTTCTCCCATAAGGGAGCGGATTTCATCCTTGTTGACATTCCTGGAACCTATTCATTGATGGCAAACTCTGCTGAGGAAGAGGTGGCCTGCGATTTTATCTGCTTCGGGGATCCTGACGCCGTCATCGTGGTTTCTGATGCCACCTGCCTAGAACGGAATCTTAATCTGGTTATGCAGACATTGGAGGTTACATGCAATGTGGTGGTCTGCGTCAATCTCATCGATGAAGCCCGGCGCAAGAAGATCAATATCGATCTTGAAAAACTGTCCCACCGACTAGGAGTACCGGTTGCAGGAACCAACGCCAGAAGCGGAAAAGGTTTGGATAAACTCATGGACGAGGTCTGGACAGTAACACATGAAAAAACCAGCTGTACCCCGCTGAGAATACAATACCATGAAGCCGTTGAGTCTGCTGTAAGCCTCTTGGAGCCTGCCCTGACCAGTGTTCTAAAGAACAGGTTGAATGCCAGATGGGTGGCTTTAAAACTCCTTGAAGGTGAGAAAAACCTGCTTGAATCTATAAACAGCTATCTGGGCTATGATCTCCCTGCCCGGGAAGAAGTCAGCGACAGTTACCAGAAGGCAAGGGAAATCCTTCAGCATGCCGGGATTAGTTCGGAACTTTTCAGAGATATCATCGTTTCCGGCATTGTTCGAAAAGCTGAGGAAATCTGCCGTGGGGTGGTTACCTTTGAGAAGCCCGATTACAATAAGAGAGACCATAGAATTGATGGTATACTCACCTCCCGGATCTATGGCATTCCCATCATGATCGTACTTTTAGGGGTTATCTTCTGGATAACCATCACTGGAGCCAATTACCCTTCCTCCCTTCTGGCAGATGGCCTGTTCTGGGTGGAGGATCAGCTCACAGCCCTGTTCGTGTCCATAGAAGCCCCTGCCTGGCTGCACGGGCTCCTGGTCACCGGCATGTACAGGACTCTTGCCTGGGTGGTATCAGTGATGCTTCCTCCAATGGCCATATTCTTCCCGCTGTTTACACTCCTTGAGGATTTAGGGTATCTTCCCAGGGTTGCCTTCAACCTGGACAATTTTTTCAAGAAAGCCTGTGCCCACGGAAAGCAGGCTCTCACCATGTGCATGGGTTTCGGCTGCAATGCGGCGGGTGTTGTGGGCTGCAGGATAATTGATTCCCCCAGGGAAAGGCTTATCGCAATCATTACCAACAATTTTGTCCCCTGCAACGGGAGGTTCCCCACCTTAATTGCCATCATCACCATGTTTTTTGCGGGTATGCTGGCAGGGCCTGCCCAGACCATCATCTCTACCCTGATCCTTACGGGAGTGATCGTTTTAGGTGTGGTGATGACACTTTTGATATCCAGAATACTCTCCAAAACAGTACTGAAGGGGCTTCCCTCCTCCTTCACACTGGAACTTCCCCCTTACAGAAAACCGCAGGTGGGCAGGATCATTGTCAGATCCCTTCTGGACAGAACCCTGTTTGTGCTGGGAAGAGCAGTAGCCGTGGCAGCCCCTGCAGGCCTGATCATCTGGGGGATGGCCAATATCCATGTGGGAGGACTGAGCCTTCTTTCTCACTGTGCGGGTTTTCTGGATCCATTTGCAAGACTTATTGGAATGGATGGCTACATCCTCATGGCCTTCATCCTTGGATTCCCGGCAAATGAGATCGTCATACCCCTCATCATCATGAGTTATATGGCCACGGGAAGTATGATGGAGTTTGATAGCTTAAGCCAATTGCGTGAACTGTTGGTAACCAATGGGTGGACCTGGCTCACGGCCATGTGTGTCATGCTTTTTTCCCTGATGCACTGGCCCTGCAGCACCACCTGCCTGACCATAAAAAAGGAAACCCAAAGCTGGAAATGGACCCTTATCTCCTTCCTTGTTCCCACGGTCACCGGGATTCTGGTGTGTTTTATTGTGGCCAGCTTCGCTCGGCTTCTGGGCCTTGCCTGATTCCCCCAATTCTGTTTTTGATCCTGGAATTTTTTGGCCAGGATCTTTTTTTTAAGGCCAACCCAAATCATACAAAATAATTGGCGATTTAAAAGGATAAGCTAAGAATAAGGCGATCTATTGGCAGATTTCGCCGGCTATGACAACAAGACTCAGGCTGAAAGGAGGTAATGGTTTTGTTTAAATGGGTGGTAGCCTTTTTTGTATTGGCCATCATATCGGCCTTATTCGGATTTGGACTCATTGCCAACCTGACTTTTGGAGTTGCCAAGATTCTGTTCTATGTATTCCTTGTCCTTGGTGTACTAAGCCTCATCTTTGGAAGCCGTATGTTTAGTACCAGGGATGATGAGCCGGAAACAGAAGAAATACGGGAGTAACAGGGCTTGTTAGGAGGTACTGACAGATGACAAAGAATAAATATAAAGAAAAGAATATGGCCATGCCTATAGAGAAGCATGATACCGCCGCATGGGCAAATATTGAGAAAACCTGGCGGGCATCGGGCGTTACGGAGCCTGATGATTTAAATGTCAGGAACGCCAAGGATTATGTGGATGCCAACCAGAAATAACTATACCCTTTGTCGTTTCATGTGATGGTAACCGGGCTGCCTCAATGTTCAATTGAGACAGCCCGGTTATTTTTAATTGGTCTGCTGTTCCGGCTCCATCTCCGTCATACTGGCAAGGCGCTTATAATTTTCATAGCGTTCCTTCGCATGCTTTTCGGATATCTTGAACATTTGGGGAGCCACATCCGGAAAGACGTTGACCAGCGACTCATACCGCACCTCACCATGCAGGAAGTCCTTATAGGGGATTTTAGGTTCCTTGGAGTCAAGCTGGAAGGGGTTCTTACCCTGTTCCCTGAGGAAGGGGTTGTATCTGTAAAGATGCCAGTATCCTGAATCTACCGCCAGCTTTTCCTCCTGGATGCTGTTGCCCATTCCCTTCCTGATGCCATGGCTGACACAGGGTGAATAGGCAATAATCAGCGATGGACCCGGGTAGCTTTCGGCCTCGGTAATGGCACGGATGGTCTGGTTCATATCTGCACCCATTGAAATCTGAGCAACATAGACATATCCATAGCTCATGGCCATCATTCCCAGATCCTTTTTGCGCGTTTTTTTACCAGCTGCGGCAAATTTGGCAACCGCTGAGGCAGGAGTTGCCTTGGAGGCCTGCCCGCCGGTGTTGGAGTATATCTCGGTATCCATTACAAACAGATTGACGTCATCGCCCATGGCAAGAACATGGTCTACACCGCCATATCCTATATCATAAGCCCATCCGTCTCCCCCTATGATCCAGAATGACCTCTTTACCAGGAAGTCCTTCTTGTCCATGATCTCCTTTAATATCGAGTTCTTCTTCCATTTATCCTTTATCACGTCCAAAACAGCCTGTGATGCAACTTTTGAAGCCTCTCCATCCTCCTTTGCATCTAGCCATTTTCTGAAAGCATTTTTAACCTCCTCTGTCAGATCGGTTTTGAGAGCTTCATTCATCAGGTCGGCCAGTTTTTCACGGATCTGCCTTACGCCCAGATACATGCCATAGCCATACTCGGCATTGTCCTCAAACAAGGAGTTGGCCCAGGCTGGACCCCTACCGGCCTCATCAGTGGTATAGGCTATGGAAGGCGCACTTGCCCCCCAGATAGACGAACAGCCGGTAGCATTGGCTATCATCATCCTGTCGCCGAAAAGCTGTGTCAGAAGGCGAATATAGGGCGTTTCACCGCAACCGGGGCATGCCCCGTTAAACTCCAAAAGCGGTCTTAAGAACTGGCTTCCTTTCACGGTCTTGGGGTTCATCACCTTATCCTTGGCCTTAACGGTCATGGCAAATTCCCAGTTTTCCGACTGGGCAAGGATTTCCTGTTCTGCAGGCTGCATTATCAGCGCCTTCTCCTTGGCGGGACAGACATTGGCACAGTTGGAACAGCCTGTGCAGTCAAGCGGAGCTACCTGGATGCGGTATTGATAGCTCTCGAGCCCTTTTCCGGTGGCCTGTTTTGTCTCGAAACCTTCAGGCGCCCTGGCTTTTTCCTGCTCATCCAGCAGGAATGGGCGGATAGTGGCATGGGGGCATACATAGGAACATTGGTTACACTGAATACATTTATCAATCTGCCATTGGGGTATCATAACGGCAATTCCCCGCTTCTCATATGCAGTGGTTCCTGGCGGCCATGACCCGTCCTCCATGCCCTTGAAGGCACTGACGGGCAGCTCATCGCCCTCCATCCTTGCCATCACCTTCTGAACTTTTTTGATGAACTCAGGCTCATCCTTCACAGCAAGTTTTTCATCTTCCGCATCCTTCCAGGACTCAGGCACCCTGACCTCTACCAGTTGCTGGATTCCCATGTCTACCGCTTTTTTATTCATATCCACAACCTTCTGGCCCTTTTTCCCGTACATCTTCTCAATCATATCCTTAAGGTACCTTACCGCATCCTCCACGGGTATGATGTTTGCCAGCTTGAAGAAGGCCGCCTGCATGATCATATTGATCCTGTTTCCAAGACCAATCCCGCCTGCAATACTGATGGCATCAATTATATAAAACCTAATGTTTTCTCTGGCTATGAACCGCTTCAATGCCGCCGGCAGTTCCCGGTCCAGCTGATCTTCCTGCCATGGACAGTTCAGGACAAAGGTGCCGTTGGGTTTAAGACCTTTTAGAATATCATAATTGTATATAAAGGATCTGTTATGACAGGCTATATAGTCAGCCGTGTAGACCAGATAGGGCGATTTCAGCGGTTTTGGCCCGAACCTCAGATGGGAGACTGTGGTTCCGCCGGATTTTTTGCTGTCATAGGAGAAATATGCCTGAGCGTATAAATCTGTGTTGTCTCCGATTATCTTGATTGCACTCTTGTTGGCTCCCACCGTTCCGTCCGAACCCAGACCGAAGAACTTACAGCTTACAGTACCCTCAGGCGAGGTATCGATGATCTCTCCCTCAGGCAGGGAGGTTCCTGTCACATCGTCCACGATGCCGATGGTAAAATGATCCTTGGGTATCTTCTGCATTAGATTCTGGAATACCGCCACTATCTGTGAGGGTCTTGTATCCTTTGAACCCAGTCCATATCTGCCTCCTACTATTAGAGGCTTTTGACCCATATCATAGAATAGCTTCACAACATCGAGATAGAGAGGCTCGCCCGCTGCCCCAGGCTCCTTTGTCCTGTCGAGTACGGCGATGCGTCTGACCGATCTGGGCAAAACATCAAAGAAATGTTTGGCAGAGAAGGGCCGGTAAAGTCGAACCTTTATAACGCCTACCTTCTCGCCGCTGCTCATCAAGTAATCCACAGTCTCCTCTATGGTGTCGCAGGCCGAACCCATTGCTACAATCACATATTCGGCATCCCTTGCTCCGTAATAGTCAAAGGGTCTGTAGAGCCGTCCGGTAATGCTGTGGATATCCTGCATGACCTTGTCCACTATGGTTGGAACCCGGTCAAAAAACGGGTTTTGAACCTCCCGACCCTGAAAATAGATGTCTGGGTTCTGGGCTGTTCCTCTGATTTTGGGATGCTCCGGATTCAGCGCATTATCCCTGAAGGCTTTTATAGCATCATAGTCCAGGATCCTCTCAATATCCTCGTAGTCGATGACACTGATCTTCTGGTATTCATGGGATGTTCTGAATCCATCGAAGAAGTGAATAAAGGGCAGCCTGGATTGAATGGCTGAAAGGTGTGCCACACAGGCTAAATCCATTACTTCCTGAACATTGGAGGAAACCAGCATGGGGGCACCGGTCTGGCGGCAGGCCATCACATCCTGATGATCACCGAAAATCGAAAGGGCATGAGTGGCTATTGCCCTGGCTGAGACATGCAAAACCCCGGGCAGAAGCTCTCCGACCATCTTGTAGATATTTGGTATCATCAGAAGGAGCCCTTGGGAAGCCGTATAGGTAGTTGTGAGAGCACCGGCAGCAAGTGACCCATGCAGGGCGCCGGCAGCACCGGCTTCCGACTGCATCTCCACCACTTTTACCGGTTGTCCGAACAGATTCTTCTTCCCATGAGCCGACCATTCATCGACGGATTCTGCCATGGGAGATGAAGGTGTGATAGGAAAAATGGCCGCCACCTCTGTAAAGGCATACGAGGCATAAGCTGCAGCCTGATTACCGTCCATTGTTGCTAACTTTGGCATATCAAAGATCTCCTTTATGAATTGGATTATGTGGTACAATAATCTAGTATTTCTTCATACGATTTCAATATTCATTTTCAGGATCAGGCCGAAACTTTTTATCACTGATCATATCAAAAACCATTGCTTCAGATATATTAGTATGTTAATATACAAAGGAAGGGGCTCAATACCCCGTAAAACTCCTAATCACACATTGCAGCAGTTGTCTTACTGCTATAGAAATGGAGAAATGTGTATGAAGCTTGGATTAAGATGGTTTGGCACCGGTTTTGACAGCATCACGCTGGAACAGATCAGACAGATTCCGGGAGTTTCTGGTGTTATTACGACACTTTACGACATTCCTGCAGGAGATGCCTGGCCATTGGAGCGCATCAGATCCATTAAGGAGGAAGTCGAAAGCTTCGGACTTGAAATATTAGGCATCGAAAGCGTAAACGTCCCTGATGCCATTAAGGCTGCTCTTCCAGAAAGAGACCTGTGTATAGAAAACTATATTAAAACTCTTGAACGGCTTGGAACATGCAATATCCGGCTTGTATGTTATAATTTCATGCCGGTGTTTGACTGGGTGCGATCCGATCTGGCCAAGCCCCGGGAAGATGGAGCAACTGTATTGTCCTATGATCAGGAGGTTATAGACCGGATTGACCCTATGCGGATCTTTAATGCAATGGATTTGGGGTCAAACGGGTTCATGCTCCCCGGTTGGGAGCCCGAACGGCTGGCTCATACCCGAGAGCTGTTCGAAATATACAAGGATGTGGATAATGAGAAGCTCTTTGAGAACATGGTTTACTTCCTTAAAGCCGTCATGCCAACCTGCGAAAAGTATGGGATTAAGATGGCTGTCCATCCCGACGACCCGGCATGGCCCGTATTCGGACTTCCCAGAATTGTAACCAATCATGAGAATCTGTCTCGCCTGTTTGAAGCTGTCAATAGCCCGTGCAACGGCATAACCCTTTGTACCGGTTCCCTTGGCTCCAATCCCGAGAACAATCTTCCCCATATCATCAGATCCCTGAAGGGAAAGGTTCATTTTGCCCATGTAAGAAATCTCAAGTATTCCGGGCCCCGCAAATTCGAAGAATCCGCCCATCTGTCGGCAGACGGATCCCTGGACATTTTTGAAATCATGAAGGCTTTCTATGATATTGGTTTTGATGGACCCTTCCGTCCTGATCACGGCAGAACCATATGGGGAGAAAAGGCAATGCCGGGATATGGCCTTTTTGACAGGGCATTGGGTGCTGCATACCTGAACGGTCTTTGGGAAGCCATCTCAAAGATGAATCAAAAGAAAAATATGTAGATTTTTACGGGTTGGTGTTTTGGTGCATTAGTCCTGCACTTAAGATTGGTAAAAATCAGGGTTTTTATAGTATAATCATAACTGGCATGTTACTATATTAGTGAACACTCGATCGATTTTATTTAGTGAGGAGATTTGCAATGATTTCTGAGAGAACCCTGCTACCAAAACACACATCTTTAAGCATCGGGGAGGGCGTCTACTACAGCCTCCGTAAGAATATTATCACACTCAATCTGAAACCCGGTGAACCGTTGAACATTAAAACCATTTCCGAGAGGCTTAATGTGAGCAGAACCCCTGTGAGAGATGCACTGATTAAACTGGCCAAAGAGGGATTGGTTGATGTAATTCCTCAAAAGGGAACCAGCGTTTCCAAGATAGACCTTAAGCGGGTGGAGGAGGAAAGATTCCTTAGAGAGAGTCTCGAACTCAGAGCCATTGAGATTTTTATCGGGATACAGAAGGAAACCGATATCGCCCGTATGAGGAGTATTCTGGATATACAGAAGGAATGCGCTGCGAAAAATGATTTACTCGCTCTTCAGGAATATGATGACGAGTTCCATAGAGTCTTTTTTATCGCCACCCAAAAAGAGACCTGCTGGGATATCATACAAAGCATGTCGGGTCATTACAGGCGCATCAGATTGATCTCGCTGTGGGAGAGGCCTATTATCGATAAGGTCATCGACCAGCACGAGAAAATACTGGACTGGGTTGTAAAAGCCAATGTGGAAGAGGCCATTGCCGCTTTCAAAGACCATTCCTCCAGGATTATCGTGGAGGAAAAAGAATTGATGAAGAAATACCCCGAGTATTTCAAGCTTCAAACCGAGGACAATTTCCTGATGCATGATTTCCTGAGCATGATGTAAACGGAGATGAGCATCTTGAGGTTAAGTGATACCGGTCTTGCAAACAAGGACAGCTGGCAGGGTTCCGGCTATGAACTGCCTGCCTTTGATCGTGAACTGGTGAGGCAAGCTACAATAAAAGAGCCCATATGGGTTCACTTCGGAGCCGGTAATATTTTCAGAGCTTTCCCTGCAGCACTGCAGCAGCAGTTGCTGGATGCCGGTCAAAGCCAAAAAGGCATCATCGTTTGCGAGGGATACGATTATGAGATCATCCAAAGGCTGTATAAGCCGTACGATGATCTTTCTCTGCTTGTGGTGCTGAAGCCCGACGGTCAGATCGAAAAGAGGGTTATCGCCAGCATTATGGAATCCCTGATTGCAGACACCCAGGCTTCATACGATTGGCAAAGGCTCAAGGAAATCTTCAGAGAACCATCCCTTCAAATGGCCAGCTTCACCATCACCGAAAAAGGATATAGCGTATCCGATGCAAAAGGCCGGCATTATTCCGTGGTAATTGATGACTTTTGCAAAGGGCCGGATCTTCCCTTAAGTTTCATGGGAAAGGTCTCAGCCCTTTGTTATGAGAGGTATAAGGCCGGAGGACTGCCACTGGCTTGGGTCAGCATGGATAATTGCTCCCACAATGGTGAAAAGCTTCATCATGCTGTAAGAACCTTTGCTGCTCAATGGGCAGATCATGGTTTAGTCGATCCTGGCTTTCCTGAATATGTGGATGATACAAAAAGGGTGTCCTTCCCCTGGAGCATGATCGATAAAATAACGCCCAGGCCGGATGGGGATATCAAAAGCATGCTTGAACAGGAAGGATTTCAGAGCACCGAGATTGTCTGTACCGATAAGAAAACCTATGCAGCACCCTTCGTGAATGCGGAGGAACCTCAATACCTCGTGATAGAGGATGCCTTCCCCAATGGACGGCCTCCACTGGAAAAAGCCGGTGTCATCTTCACTGACAGAGAAACGGTGAACCGGGTGGAAAAGATGAAGGTGTGCACCTGCTTGAATCCGCTACATACCGCATTGGCCGTATTCGGCTGTCTTTTGGGCTATACCTCTGTCTCGGAAGAAATGAGGGATCACAGGCTGAAAAAGCTCGTGGAAAAGATAGGCTATGACGAAGGGCTGCCTGTGGTGGTGGATCCGGGCATCATAAACCCGGCAGACTTTCTGAAAGAGGTTATCGATGTGCGTCTTCCCAATAAATACGTACCCGATACACCTCAGCGTATCGCTACCGACACCTCCCAAAAGCTTTCCATACGCTTTGGGGAAACCATCAAGGCTTATATGAAACGGCCTGATGTGAGGGTTTCGGATTTAACTTTTATTCCTCTGGTCTTTGCAGCCTGGTGCAGGTATCTATTGGGCATGGACGACAATGGCACGCCATTTGAGCCGAGCCCTGATCCTCTTTTAGATCATCTGAGAAAGTATCTGGATGGCATCACCATAGGATCACCAGGTCCTTTTGAGGATCGGCTGCGTCCCATACTGAGCGATGCCAGGCTCTTCGGTGTCAATCTCTATGATGCCGGTCTGGCTGAGAAGGTTCAGTACTATTTTGCCGAAATGGTCTCCGGTAAAGGAGCTGTGAGCAAGCTTCTGGCCAGACTTCTTGATGTATAATGCCCATTATTTCATTTATTTCTATTTAAGGAGTGATGGCATGAGCCATTTTATCCAATATGATTTTCTTCTTCAGAACAAACCTGCCAGGATTCTCTACCATGAATATGCAAAAGATATGCCCATAATTGATTACCATTGCCACCTGGATCCGAAGGAAATCGCCCAGGATAAAAGATACAAAAGTATCACCGAGATATGGCTTGGCGGGGATCATTACAAATGGCGGACCATGAGAACAAATGGTATTGATGAAGAGGCCATTACCGGAAAGGCATCCGACAAGGAGAAATTCCTCAAATGGGCAGAGACCATGCCATATCTTATTGGCAATCCCCTCTACCACTGGACCCAATTGGAGCTTAAGCGTTATTTTGATATTGATCTGCTTCTGGGACCTGATACCGCTGAAGAGATCTGGGAGCATTGTAACCTAAGACTCAGCCAGCCCGATTTCTCAGCCCGCGGTATCATAAAAAGATCTAATGTTGAGGTCATCTGCACCACCGATGACCCGGCAGATACATTGGAATACCACAGACAGATCAGAAATGATGAATCCTTTGATTGTAAGGTGCTGCCCACATTCAGACCCGACAGGGCTGTGAGCATAGAAAAGCAGGGTTTCCGGGATTATGTGGAACTGCTTTCATCGGTTTCAGGGGTAACCATAGGCTCGTTTGCCGACTATTTAGATGCTCTCGAAAGCAGAATAGTCTGGTTCCATGAAAATCAATGCCGGCTGTCGGATCATGCCCTGGAACCTCCTGTGTTCGTGCCAGGAACTGAAAAGGAAGCCGAGATTGTCTTTAAGAAGGCTTTGGATGGACATAAGCTGACCGATCATGAGATCGCCCTGTTCAAGACAAGGATGATGCTTTTCTTAGGCAAGCAGTATGCCCGATTGGGATGGGTTATGCAACTTCATATCGGTACACAGCGTGACAACAACACCCGAATGCTTGAAAAACTGGGCCCCAACACAGGTTTTGATATGATGTCAGATTACAGTTATTCCCAGCCATTGGCTCGGTACATGGATGGCCTTGACAGGAACGGTGTTCTTCCCAGAACCATTCTTTACGTCATCAATCCACGGGATAATGAAATGATAACCACGCTGGCAGGATGCTTCCAGGGCGATGGCATTCCCGGGAAGATCCAGTTTGGATCCGGCTGGTGGTTCAACGATCAGAAGGATGGCATGATCCGCCAGATGACTACACTGGCCAATATGGGATTGCTCAGCAGGTTTGTGGGAATGCTCACCGATTCGAGAAGCTTCCTCTCCTATACCAGGCACGAGTATTTCAGAAGAATCCTTTGCAATATGCTGGGAACCTGGGTAGTAAACGGCGAAGCACCCAATGATATGACCCTGCTGGGCAAAATGGCGCAGGATATCGCCTATTACAACGCCAAACGCTATTTTCAGTTTTAAGCCATAAACTACACCGAAAAGAAGATCCGCCGCTGTTCGTTAACAGAAGCAGGGCTGTGGTAAATAATCACAGCCCTGTTTTCTGCAAGCAGCATATATTTCTAAATTGGATGTTTTATGTCCCCACTTCCTATTCCACCGTAAACCTGCTTATAGAATCGCTGAGTACTCTGGCGATACCTTCAAGCTGCTCCGCATATTTCGACAACTGCTCTATTCCTGCGAGCTGTTCCTCAGATGATGCGGTCACCTCCTGGGTGGACGCAGCGATTTGTTGTGATACCGAGGATATATTCTGGATGGCAAGCAGCGCCTCGGCCTTGTAGCTTTCCATATCTTTTATGCCGCTTAGAATGTTTTCAACCTTGTCGGCAAGTTGTTCCATGGAAGAAGATATTCTGTTGAAGGTCTCCGATGTATCTGCAACTGCTTTATTCTGGGTTTCAATAATGTCATTGGCCGAGAGGGCTCGTTTTGCGACTTGAGCGGTTTGGTCCCGATTATTCTCAATAATCCTGGCAATCTCGGCTGTGGCCGTTACCGACTGCTCAGCCAGCTTTCTGATCTCATCGGCAACAACCGCAAACCCTCTGCCCGCATCTCCCGCCCTGGCAGCTTCTATGGCTGCATTTAAGGCAAGCAGGTTGGTTTGATCCGCAATCTGGTCTATAACCTCAATGATATTGCCAATGGACTTTGAGTTTTCATCCAGGGCTTGAATGTCTGAAATAATCCCCTGTGTGATTTCAGTGGTTTCCTTTGAGGTTCCTTCAAGGTTTTCCACCGTTGCCAGACCCTGCTTTGTAAAATTAGAGGTCTCAATGGTGAAATTGCCAATTTCACTGGCATATCCTGAGACGGCATTGATTTTTTCACCCAAATCGCTCATTTTCTTATTGCTTTGCTCAGCTTCACTTGCTTGATCTGCAGCCCCCGTGGCGATTTCCTCAACAGCTCTGGCAACCTCACGGGCTACTATGGCAGCCTCTTTTGATGTGGCTGCTATGGTTCTGGCTGATTCATTAACATTCATAGCCGATTCAGAGGTGTTTCCTATCATACTCCTCATATTATCCAACATGCGATTGAATGCTCTTGCCAGAATACCGAACTCGTCCCTTTTGCCCCCAGCGTAATTGACGGTCAAATCCCCTTCGGCTGCCTTGTTCGATACCTCTACGATATTCTTCATGGCTCTGCCTATGCTTATAACCATGAACAGCCCTATAATAATGGCAAAAACCGCCACCAGGATACTGATAAGAATCGTAATGCTTCGGATACTGGAGGCCATATCTGAGAAATTGGAGGTTGGGGTCAATCCCACCAGAACATATCCCGTTTCCCCAACTTTACTGTACAAGGCCAGGTGTTCCTCCTCCTTGTATTTCATTGTGGTGGATCCTCTTTCATCTTCGCCGGAAACAATGCCTGAATACAGATCGGTGTTGATCACCTGGTTCTCTGGAACCGATGTATCCAGATCCTGGTTCTCCCCCTCCAGCATGCGATAAGCAATATCCGTTCCATCGGGACTGATTAGATGCAGCTCGCTTCCGCTCCCCAGATTGATATCCTTTAAAGCATTAGAAACAAGATTGGGCCTCACGGTAATGGCTATGATACCCCTTGCCTCAGATGAGAAAGGATCCTTAACAAGCCTTACCAGGGACATGGCATAGGATGAGATGTCCGATATCTGATTTTCCAAATCAAAAAGGGATCCAATCCAGAACGGAACACCATTTTTCTCTACGGCCAAGCTCAACAGTTGTCCGTCCTTAATGTTTCCCAATGCATTTCTGTCTACCTTCCTGTCGGAGGCAGATATCGGTTTTTTACCCTCAAGCAGAATGACAATATCGTCAATAAACGTATTCTCCCGCTTGATATCTTTTACAAGAGTATCCACATTCATCTGGGTAACAATATTGTCTTCTGATGAGGTGACATGCTTAATGAAATCGTCACTCATAACAATCTGATTGCAGTCGGCAGCGATACCCGAAAGAGAAAGCTGAAAATATTTGCTGGTCTGCTCAATGGTCTCAACGATAGAGTTTTCCGCCGTCTGCCTGATGGATTTAAATGCACTGTTATACGAGAATAGCCCGAGGAAAAATATCGGAATGATCATGATCATGACTGTTGCTACGAGCCTGGTTCTTATGCTATAAACCCAGTTTGAGAAACCGGCTCCATTACTTTTGGAAGGCCTCGGTATGAATTTTAAAAGTTTCATAATGAGTCAACCTGCTTTCTGTATGCTTGATTGTCATCATAGGTGAAAATACAATATGATATTTATACCACAAATCATGAACCATAAATCAAGATTTTTGGCTTAATATGAACGTTTCGGCTGGTTATTACCTGTTGCAGTAAGCCCAGGAAAACCTTACCATCGATCCGCTCCATGGCGTTTCCCGGGCTGTAGGTTCATAGCCGAACTCTTATCTTGTCAATGGGATAGATGCTAGATGAACAACAGCAGACTAACAGCCATTACAAGCATACCTGCCACCATGCCATAGATGGAAAGGTGGGCTTCACCATACTCCCGGGCTGTGGGCAAAAGCTCGTCGAGAGAAATAAACACCATGATGCCGGCGACACTGGCAAAGAGAACTCCGTAGACCACATCATTAAAGAACCGGTACAGAATCAGATAGCCTATGATGGCACCTACCGGCTCGGACAAACCCGAGAGGAATGAAAGGGTAAAGGCTTTTTTCCTGTCCCCCGTGGCATAATAGATTGGTACTGAAACCGCTATTCCCTCAGGAATATTGTGAATGGCAACGGCAACAGCTATGGCAACACCAAGGGCAGGATCCTTAATGGCTGAGGTAAAGGTTGCAAGACCCTCCGGAAAGTTATGAATGGCTATAGCCAAAGCAGTAAAGGTACCCAGTCTCATCAGATTTCCCTCACACTTTTGTAACGCAGCAGGATCGAGGTCTTCTATCTTGCGGCACTCGTGAGGGTTCTCAACCGAGGGGATCACTTTGTCTATCACAGCAATCACAAGTATCCCGCCGAAGAAGGCGGCTACGGTTGCCCAGGATCCTGCCTTTTCCCCCAATGCCCCAACCAGGGACTCCTTTGCCTTTGTAAAGATCTCTGTCATGGACACATAAATCATGACGCCGGCAGAAAAGCCAAGGGCTACCGACAGGAAGCGGGTATTGGTTCTTTTGGCGAAGAACCCCAGGGCACTTCCTATACCCGTGGACAGCCCTGCAAAAAGGGTTAATCCAAAAGCAAACAGCAGGTTGCTAAAGCTTAGATCCATAGATTCCCTCCTACCATTTGGATACCATCAATACGGCATAACCACCGCATAAAGCCGCGGCAGTTTATTACAACACTCTCAGAAGTTATAATACCACTGCACGACGGCTGTAAACCTTTACAGCTACAGATTTTCCGCCGGAATGGGCGAGTACTTAACTCAATTTTTGTGCGAACTGAGCCATTTTTTCTTCCGAAACCGTGCTGAAACTACGGCTTAGATCCGGCGGCTCACTATAGTTTTCTTTTGCTTCCATCCTGGCTACCATTTTGACAATGGTCTTTTCGAAAAAGTTCATCTCTTTTAGATTGTACTCTCCGCCAAAACAGTCGGCCACCACCGCCCTTTCAAGAAGCTCCTCCGGGTAGTTTGCCTTTAACTGTGCATCGGCTTCCTTTTGATTCATGCCGCAGGTAAAAAGCCCGAGCCTCTTTCCCTTGAGCTGATCCAGCCTGTTCTGACAAAAGGCTGTGACCTCCTTCAGCATCCTGCCCGCATAGATTGATCCGCCCAGGATTACACGGTCGTATTGAGCCAAATCCACACCGTCGCCCATCTTCAGGTTATGTAGATCAACTGTTCCGGAGAGTTTTTCGGCAAGCCATTTTGCACATTTCTCACTGCACCCGTGCTTTGTTGCATAGATAATAACAGTTTTCATATATTACGCTCCTGTCCTTCTATTTGCTTTCCGTCATAAAAAGCCATGTCATAAAAAGCCATAAAGCCATATAGATAAGCTACCACCATCAGATTCTGTCGACCGAATACTCTGAAAGCAGCCTATCCTTCGTATCCCACAGGGGTTTGGACAGATCCACATAATACTTATGGGGATTTTCAAATCGCTTCACTTCATCCCACAGGGTGTCCACCTGCTCCATGCAATAATCCCGGATAGCATCAAGGGTTGGGCTCTCGTATACGCATTCTCCCTTTACAAAAATGGGCGTCAACAGCTTCCTGGCCCGGAAATTTACGAGGGTTTTACGCTTCCAGGTAAAGTCCGGATCAAATATTTCATAGGGTGCGGTATCATCAATGGCCTCATCGTGATGGGTCAGAACATCGGCCAGTGCTTTGCCGCTTCCCCTGTCGTACAGACGCCAAACCTGCTTGAATCCGGGATTTGTTATCTTACCTACGTTCTCGCTCAGCTTGATTTTGGGTATGATCCTGTCCCCTTCCACTATAGCTGCAAGTTTATATACCCCGCCAAAAACCGGCTCAGAGCGTGATGTGATCAGACGCTCTCCAACCCCAAACTGATCCACCTCTGCCCCCTGAACCAGGATGTCATGGATGATGTATTCATCAAGGGCGTTTGAGGCCACAATCCTGCAGTCCGGGAAACCGGCCTCATCCAGCATTTTTCTGGCTACCCTTGACAGGTAGGTGATATCTCCTGAATCAATGCGGATTCCCTTAGGCCTGTAGCCCATGGGTACAACCACCTCATTGAATGTGCGGATGGCATTGGGAACACCGGATTTTAAAACATTATAGGTATCCACCAGGAGAGTACAGTTATCGGGATATATCTTTGCATAAGCCTTGAAAGCCTCCAGTTCGGAGTCAAACATCTGAACCCAGCTATGAGCCATGGTTCCCAGGGCAGGAATGTTGAACTCCCTCTCGGAAATGGTGCAGGAGGTTCCCACACACCCCCCGATATAGGCAGCCCGGGCTCCATATATGGCACCATCATACCCCTGGGCTCTTCTGGAACCAAACTCCATCACCGGACGTCCCTTTGCAGCCCGGACAATCCGGTTGGCCTTTGTGGCAATAAGCGACTGATGATTGATGGTCAAAAGTATCATGGTTTCAACAAGCTGTGCCTGGATCACAGGACCTTTGACCGTCACTATGGGCTCATTGGGGAAAATTGGCGTTCCCTCGGGTATAGCCCAAACATCACAGCAAAACTTGAAGTTCTTCAGATACTCCAGGAACTCTTCACCAAAACCCTTTTCCCGCAGAAAGTCGATATCTTCGTCCTTGAATTTAAGATTGATCAGGTACGAGATCAGCTGCTCAACTCCCGCCATTATGGCAAAGCCACCATTGTCCGGCACCTTTCTGAAAAACATGTCGAATACAGCCGTTTTATCCCCAAGCCCGTTTTGGAAATATCCATTGGCCATGGTGAGTTCATAAAAATCGGTGAGCATGGTTAGATTAGTACTATCCAGCATTCTATCCATAATAAGCGCCTCTTTTCTTTCTAAATCAGTCGGCTATTTTCTCAACAACCTCAACGCCATTACCTAGCATACCATATAGAGCCATACAATTCATCAGGTCACGGCTATGTAATCCTAATTCATACGTGTCCACAGCGTTCATCGGTACGATAACCCGTGATCTTTTGTCCTGCCTGTTGAACCAGGTTCTGAGGGTTACTGC
>JAAYTP010000119.1 GCA_012518025.1 Clostridiaceae bacterium | reverse complement strand
TGATGTTTCGCAGACGTGCAGCACAGCGACCGGGCTTTACGGGATCCCTGAATACACCTCCACTTACAGTGATATCAGGAGATCGTCTCGCTTTGCTTACAATTATAAACCGGAGGAAACCTCCGGTTTGTCAGTTTACCGCTGCGGTTTTGCGCTTTTCAAAATAGGACAGCAACACCTTATCGAGCTCCAGCACATCCCTCATCTCAAAGAAGCCGCTTTTCCCTTTCAGGAAGCGTATGCCCCGAAGGGCTCCCGTTGCAAAAGCCTTTCGGCTGAAGGATTCGTGAGAAATACATATCTTGTCGTTATCACCTACAATCAACAGCTCGTGTTGGCCTACAATTCCACCGGCCCGGGTTGCGTGAATAGGTATCTCATGGATGAGGGGCACACCCGAGGATTCAAGCCCTTTTTCCACCTCTGCCGCAATTTTCAGTGCCGTGCCCGAGGGCGAGTCCTTCTTATGTCTGTGATGGGCTTCATTGATTTGAAAATCATAATCGGCAAGAATCCTTGCCGCAATGTTGGACAGAAGCATCATGACGTTGACACCCAGGGTAATATTGGGGGCATAGAGTATTCCGCTGCCGTTTTTGGAGGCAAGCAACTGAAGCCTCATGATATCATGATCAGTAAACCCCGTTGTTCCCACCACCAGGCCAATTCCCATCTCCGATATCAACCTTACATTCTTCATGGTAGCCCGGGCATTTGAGAAGTCTACTATGATATCCGGGTCATGCTCCAGAATAACTTCCTCCAGCTGGCTGACAGTATATACCCTGGCTCCCGTTTCTGGAATTCCCAGGATTTCTCCTACATCCTTTCCGTATTTACTGCTGAAATCTGAGCAAACAGCGGCTACTAGTTTCATGTCGTGCTGTTCAAGTATAACACGGGCGATCTCTGTTCCCGTCCTGCCTAAACCCATCAGACAAATATTCGTCATTCCATCACTCCGTAACATACCAGACCACCCTCTCTCAACGCTTTTGAAATTAGCTGACAGGTTCATAACCCCTGCTTCACAGATAAGCTCACATTCCCAAAAAAAAATGGATCATGGTAGGGACAGAAAAAATAAAAGGAATGCATCGGTCTGGTTATTGCCGGGAAATACCATGTATACTCCCGTATTTATTATTGTATGCGGAAAATTTGTCCGATATTCCACCCGGAAATCCGTCTGACACCTGTCCGGACTGTCGAATGATTCACAGAACGGAAACCATTCTAACGACTGTTACTGCAGTTAGGAAGGATTATAGAAAAAGCGCCCCATCAGGGGCGCCATTCACTAGACTACTATCTGGATCAATTGAAGGACAAGCTGTTCATCATATCGGCCAGCAGCCGGGCTTCCTCATCGGTGAAGCTTGAAAGGGTAAATACCACTGCAAAGCCATCCTTCATAAAGGCATACATTGTTTGCCGGATCTCCATGCCGGCAAAGATCTGTACCCTGGCAACCTCCTGTCCATCAATGTCGATCACCTCAACATCATCAAAGGTCATATCCATCCCCTGGGCTTTTATGCCCTGAACCTGAATATTCATAAGGCTTCTTGCGTCCTTTATCAGGCTGGCATACTCTGCGATATTCTGTGCCAGACAAACCATGTTGGCATTTGTGCCGGTCTGGTTAAACGGATCGACCGATGCTGTGAAAAACAGGGGGATTATTTGCTGGGATTCCAGATCAATGGTCTCACCTTCTGTGTCACCGCTTAATATGTCTGCGGCAGCCGCCAGGAGTAAAGCCAGCTCTTCTCTGGACGCTATGTACCATCCCTCCGGTATAGTCAGCGAAAAACCAAAATATTGATTAGTGTATGTATCGCCCTCTATGGTTCCAAGAACCTCATCAGTACTCGCTTGGCGGCCCGTTTCAGGTGTGGACTCGGATGGCTCTACCACTGGTTCTTCTGTGTTTTCAGGGACGGGCTCGGATGTTTCAATCGCTGGTTCAGCAGTGCCTTCGGGTGTGTTTGAAGGAGTTTCCTCCGGCTCAGGCGTTGCTGTCTCTTCAGTAGTGGCACCGGTGGTGGCCTCAGGGAGATCCTCAGGCTCATCCTTTTTCCCGCAGCCTGCAAAAGCGGTAGCCATCAGGATAACAACCAGAACGATGGCCAGAACTTTCTTTATACTCTTCATTGATTATTCCTCCAAAAAACTCGAATCAGGAATCTTCCCTCAGTATGGAAATGTTTTATTCCTTTTTCCATTTATTCTATAGTCTTTAGATGAGATTATGACACAAGTTTATTAGGAAGGCAAGCGAATTGAGGAAGGCAATTGCCGCAGCCGGTTTCGAAAAACCTAACAAATTCAATATGGTTGTATACTTATATTTGTGACATATCTCAACAAATTCTTTCTATTATGTTAAATTATCTCTTTAGATCTTGACATAAATTAACCATAGCGTTAAAATTCAAACATATAAATTTAAATTTGGGGGGGTACTTAAGATGAAGGCAACAGGGATGATCCGAAGCCTTGACCAATTGGGCAGAATCGTAATACCAATCGAACTTCGCAGAGTATTGGACATAGAGATCGGTGATGGTTTGGAATTCTATTCCGACGACGAGTCCATCGTATTGAAAAAATATGAGCCGGCTTGCATCTTCTGCGACAATGCACGTGATATCAGGCAGTATAAAGGCAAGAATGTTTGCGGCGAATGCTACGATCTCCTTAAGGAAAAGGAATAAGCAATTGGTCTGTTAGAGGAAGGGAACGTACAGTTATGAACTGTACGTTCTTTGCATTATTAAGATGCAATAATCCTGCGGTCAAGAAAAAGCAATTGTAACCAATTCCAGCACGTGGTAAAATTAACTGGTAAACCTAACCTTCTATTTTTTATCGAGGAGGACTTTCTTATGGTGAAAAAGTTATTATCTGCCCTGTTGATTTGCTGTCTCTCTTTCTCCATGCTGGCTGGCTGCGGTGGAAGAGCATCCGACAAAGACGACGATACGCCACGAAAAAGTGCTTCAGATCGGGGTGAGAAAACTTCCAATGACCGTAAAGACAAGATTGATGTAGACGGTGTTTTGGATGATCTTGATATTGATGTGGATATCGATTTCGATTTGGATGATTACAGTGACGACACCTCTTCCACATCCCTGGATTTTACCGTAACCATTGACCCGCCAGAGGGATGGACAAAAGAGACACATTCCGGAAATGCGTTGTTGAATTACCAGAAGGTGGACGAAGAAACCTTTGATGTTTGCCTGTTCACAGTTTATAAGTCATATGCCTACGCAAGTGACGACCCTCTGGAAATAGCCAGGGAAAATGTGGCAATCATCAAGGAATACTATGAGAATGCTGAAATCGGCGAAGTAAAAAGCGTCACCATAGACGGTCTTCCTGCCGCCAGGTTTGATTTGCTCCTTCCCATTGCCGGATTTGAGCAGATTCAGGTCTATGTCTATTTTGTTAAGGATGGAAACGTAATTATGGCACAGGGTGAGTACATGTCTGATGACGAGCAGGGCGCGGAGGATATTGAAGCCATATTGGATTCTCTCAGGATTGAATAACCGCTGATGTCTAATGGGGACGGTTTCAACTGTAATCAGAAGAAAAACCGTCCCCGTTTTTATGCTCAAAACCAGAAGTCTATTCGATGCCATACTGCCCCGAGTAAATCATTCGGCCTGTCTTATCCAGGATGTAATATTTGAGATTATCATATCTGTACGCCCTGATGTAATCTTTGCTGAAATTCTCAACCTCATCATAAACCGCATCGATCACTATCTGACCAGATGTATTAATAAATCCCCATTTGCCTCCTGCTTCCATTTTGGTTTGTACGGCTGCCAAGCCATTGCAGAAATCCTTTGCCCATGTAAATCGAGGCTCTATAACGACTTCCCCTTCCTTGTTGATGTAACCGTACAGATTGTCTTTTTTGAAGGATGCCAGACCGTCGGAAAAAGAACCGAAGGCATACTCAACGTTTAACAGAATCCCTCCGGACTTGTCTATTATATATTTGCTGCCGTCTTTCTCTCCATAGGCAACACCCTCTCCAAAATCACCGGCAAACTCGTACTGTGGTGGAATAGCTATGTCATAGTCGGTATTGATATACCCAAATAAACCATTCTGTCTGATGAGGGCCAATCCGTCAGAAAAGCCGGAGCATATTTCATAGTTATCGGGAATAAACACCTCTCCCCTGGTATTAACAAAGCCATTCACTACTTCGTCCCCCCGCTGCACCCATATCAATGCGCGCCCTTCGGGAGTGAAGCTCTCCATATACAAGAACTGGGGAGTAACCACCTCTTTGCCTGTGGTATCTATAAATCCCCACAGGACAGTTCCGGATTGCCAATCACCTGTACAGACTGCGGCATAGCCATTTGCAAACTCTCCGGCACCGGTATATTTGGGTGGTATAACAGTCTGATTCCTGGTATTTATGTAGCCATACAGCTCACCGTCAGAAACAATGGCCAGTCCATCG
>JAAYTP010000016.1 GCA_012518025.1 Clostridiaceae bacterium | reverse complement strand
CCATTGGAACATTACAGCATATCCTTCCCGCAGATCTGAGACAGTAATAAATGAACCCCGGTATCGTGATGATGCCGGGGTTAAATATCTGGCTTAAGGCCTCCAAGTAACAGCAGTTTAAGTTTTTGTGACCTTTGATGGTGGAGGTGAGGGGAGTTGAACCCCTGTCCGAAACCGCATTCGCAAGAGCATCTCCGGGTGCAGTTCATGTTTTGTTATTCCCTCCGCTGTACGCCCATGAACAGGCTTACAACTTCAGTAGCTTCATTTGTCATGCACGACTCAAAGCTTTGTCGTGTCACGTTCACCACTGTCGACGCCCCATCCCGGGCCGTGGTCCTCCCAGGTGGGACGGCAGCCTACATTAGGCTGCAAAAGCTAATTCGCTATTCCTGTTAGCGTTTATTTTTATGCTCTCGTTTTTTAAAGTGGCCAACGAGAATCCACTACCCGCTTCTCCGGCTTCAACAGCCCCGTCGAAACCAAAACACCCCCATTAAAATGGCAGTGTGCCAATATATATTATATCACAGCTGACCCTGAATATATAGTGGTAATTACCTGCTGCTGTCTTTCATCCGTCTTTCTATCTCCCTGGCAGCGTCCCGCCTGGCGATATCCTGACGCTTGTCGTATAATTTTTTACCACGGCATACCGCAAGTTCCACCTTTACGAGCCCCCTTTTAAAATACAGGCTCAAAGGGATCAGTGTGAATCCCTTTTTCTGTGTTAACCCGATCAGTTTGTTGATCTCGTAACGGTTGAGCAAAAGCTTGCGCGTTCTCATCGGGTCATGGTTAAACCGGTTGCCCTGATCATAAGGGCTGATATGCATGCCGTGTATAAAAACCTCACCGTTATTTATTACTGCATAACTGTCCTGAAGGTTGGCACGACCAAGACGCAGGGACTTAACCTCAGTTCCGGTGAGGGAAATTCCTGCTTCAAATACTTCCTCAACAAAATATTCATGCCTGGCCTTTCTGTTCTTGGCAATGACCTTTGTACCTTCAGGCATCTTTATTCTTCATCCTTTTCGATGTGTGATATGTCTCATAAAAGAGACAAAAGCCTCCTGCTCGGGAGGCATTTTCTAGTATACAACCGATTAACCCATTCGTCAAGTAAGCCTTAAGATGGGATAAAGTCGTCAAACTCAGTCTGGAACGCCTAAAGAAGCCAATCGGTTCTTGGGAACCCGGAGGTTTTGAATGTCAATAAAGGGTATTTCCCAGAGGTGCAGCTACGCTCTTATAAACTAGGAATCCTTATCATGTTGGGCTGATTCAAAAAGCCCCCGGACTTCCATAACAGGTTCTACAAACAGGATTCCCTTTCCGGGCTCATCCAACTGGAGTTCTTCATATAATGTGCTTACTACTTTATTAACCAATTCGTTGGGTATAAGGATCAGAACCAGTTCCTTTTCCGGCTCGATTTCCACACCGAATAGTTTTTCAGTGTATTCTGCACCCACAGCCCGCCCGTGCATGATTGTACCGCCCCTGACGCCTGCATTGTGTGCAACATCCATTACCTCTTCTGCCATACCGCGATCGACAATTACCGTCAGCTTCTTATACATACTCATTTCCTCCAAAGCTTTTTCTGTATTTCCGGTATCCTGAACAGTCTCTGTGCTGCGATTTGCCATTATCACAGGCGTTGTAAAAGCAACTCCATGACCTGGCTCATGGAGTTGGAGCTCAGTGGTGAAGTGATTAAGGATCTCATTTGCCTGTTCCTTGTCAAGAAGGAAGCTAATAACCTCTCTTTTCTGGCTTTTGATTCCCAATACGTTTAAGATTGCGCTGCTTACCGTGCCTTTGCCTATGGTTACGATACCACCGCAGACGCCTTTTGCCTTTGCGACATGGATACATTTATGGGATTGACTGTCACTGAGGATGAGGGTAAGAATATGATATTCAATCCCTGATATTTGAACGTGCTTATCCATGATTACCTCCAATTGCTCCCTTTTTTATAACAACAGCTGGGGATATCTTGCGGGATTTAGCCTGATAGAGTGCTCCGAGCAGTTCGATAGCAACAACAGGCATCATTGCGACAATAGCTATCATACCAAATCCGTCTGTTACCACGTCAGCTGTTGGAACTTGTGCGGCAATACCCTGAACAAATGCAAGGGAAAAAGTTGCCGTCATGGGTCCAGAGGCGACACCGCCTGCATCAAAGGCTATACCTACAAATAGATCAGGCACATAGAAAGCCAGTAACACGGAGAGGCCAAATCCGGGTAATAAATACATCCACAGCTGAATATCGGGTATGAGAATCCTTAATGCGGACATCAAGATAGAAACCCCAACTGCTATGGATAGGAAGATGAGCACAAGAACACGGTTGACCGAGCCACCAGTAACATCTTCCACCTGATGGGTCAATACAAGAACAGCAGGTTCGGCCAATACAGTGGTGAGCCCGAGCAGTAGTGCCACAAGTAAAACAGGAATCTTAGAGTCAAGCGAAGCAAGCTGTATTCCCAGCTGGGCACCCACTTCCATGAAACCGCCATTTACCCCCAGCAAAAATACGATAAGCCCGACAAGGGTAAAGACAAGACCCCTTGAGATATCTATGACCTTGTTCTTTTTATGCTTGAAGAAGAATATCTGGAATAATATATACACGATAATAATGGGAAGCAGGGATAAAAAGGACTCCCATGCTATGGTAAGAAGTTTGGAGCCGTAAGCATCCAGTATATTGGAGGTAGCGATATCTGCTTCAGGTAATGCCCCCTCCAGTTTATCAACGTTCAGAAAAAGGCCTGTAATCAAGACACCCAGAATCGCACCTGTAGAAGAAATACCTACAAGACCAAAGCTATCGGCTTCGCTCATCTTGCTGCTTTTCTTCAAAACAGAGATACCAGCGGCCAATGAAAGCATAAAAGGAACCGTTATCGCACCAGTTGTTGCTCCAGAAGCATCAAAAGCAATGGCTAGAAAATCGGGCGATGAGAATTGTGACAGAATAAAAATCAAGCCATATGCGCCTGCGTACACATATTTGAGTCGGACGCTCTTAATTATGCGCAGCATTCCAAGGGTCATCATCACACCAAGTCCGATGGAGACAGCGATTACCATCAATTTGTTGTCAAACCGGCCGAAAGTTACATTGTCTACCTGATTTGCAAGGATGTGAAGATCTGGTTCTGCATAAGAAATAAAGAAACCCAGTATTAAGCTAACCGTAATTAATACTGCATAGCTGTTGGAGCGGGTTATTGTTTTGCCAATACCCTGTCCGATGGGTTCCAGACCCTGGTCTATGCCAAATAGGAAGATCGTGAGACCAATAATCACCAGAGCAGAACCTATAAGAAAAGCAAATAGCATATCTGTTTCTAAAGGGGTTATGGTGAAGTGGAGTACCAGAACAATGAATGTAATGGGTAATACTGAGGTAAGTACTTCTTTAAGCTTAGCGGTTATCTCAGTCAAATCATCACCTCTCATTGTATAAGGCAAGTGTATGTCAGTGTATTATACATAAATCGTATCCATGTCTGACTCAAATATCCGCTCTGGTATACCCGCTATCCTGGAAGCAAAGACTTGAACAGGACAGAGTATTCAATGAGGGTGATCGGCCACATTTTTGACCATGGATACCACATAATGTATTTAGTTGACTGAGAATATTATATCACAAACAGGTGAGACAACTGCAGATTTTTTGAGATTTTTATCAAATACTTTTACAGTTGATTTGGTTGCTCCCTTCAGATATAGATTTTTTAAGAGCCTCTTCGGCTGCCTCAAGCAGTTTTTTGGAAAGCATATCGTTGGTGGGAATAGTAGTTGCAACTCCCTGGTTAATACCGATAGAGACATCTGTATCATTGGAGGAACCCAAAATGCCCAGAGAAGATACACTCGCACGAAATGCTTCCGCAAGGACAATGGCTCCGTCGATCCTTGTATTTGGCAACACACAGGTGAACTCTTCACGGCCGGTCCGGGCAAGCATATCTGTTTTCCGCCTGGCTGCATGGGATAGATTATTTGCAATTGCCATTAGACAATCATCCATCGCCTGTTGACCGTAATTGTCAATATACCAGTCAAAATCAGCAATACTTACTTTGATTAAGGATAGAGGCAGGGACTCACGCGCTGCAAAACTCCAAACAGAATCATAGTATTCCTCAAAACGTCGGTTGTTGGGCAGGGCGGTAAGACCATCCCGATAATAGGAAACCTCCAGGCACTCCCTGTATTTTTTGATTTCAGCATGGGTTCGTACCCTGGCAGCAACGGTGAGTGGATTATATGGCTTAAGCAGATAATCAGCGGCACCCATCTTAAAAAGCCGGGATTCCTCATCCTCGCTGAACTCTGATGTAATGAAGATAACTGGGATGTTCCAGGTTTTAGGAGTGGATCTTAGCTTTTTACAAAGCTCACTGCCATCCATGCCAGCCATAAGGGAATTGAGCAATATCAGGTCGGGGGGATTCCGAGTTCCAATTGCCTTGAAAGCCTTCTCCACAGTGTTCGCTGATCTTATCCTATATTCTTTTCTCAGTAATTTCTTCAGGGAATTAACATCCTGCTGGTTATCATCAATAATCAATACGCTCTGCTTTTGATCCATATCCAGCTTTCTCATTAGTAACACCTCCGACGCTTCTTATTAATTATATCGGAAAAGAGGACGTGAAAGGCAAGAAGAAATCCACTAATAGCTTTCTACCCGAATTCACCGAGTTTAACGTAAAAACTCCGATACCATCTGATATCGGAGTTTTTACTGGTACACCATCAGGGACTCGAACCCTGGACTCCCTGATTAAGAGTCAGGTGCTCTACCAGCTGAGCTAATGGTGTGTATTCAATTGTGTCGAGATCCGCCCGACAATTTTATATTATACATAGAGCAAATCTCAATGTCAATAACCAATTTATTATAGCCGGTTGATCGCCTGTTCTAGCTGAATAAGGGCTTTTTCCAAAGTGGATCTCGGGCATGCGATGTTGATGCGCTGGAATCCTTCTCCGCCTGCGCCGAACTTGGTCCCGGAATTGAGCCACAGTCCTGCCTGGTTTTCAATGAAGTCCTCAAGCTTTCTATCATCAAGGTTGAGGGCGTTGAAATCAAGCCATACAAGGTAGGTGCCTTCAGGTTCAACAAGCTTGATTTGTGGCAATCTTTGTTTAAGAAAGTCCCTTAAATAATTAAGGTTATCCAAAAGATACTCCCTAAGCTCCGAGAGCCATTCACTTCCACCTGAGTAGGCAGCACGGCATGCAACGATACCCATAATATTGGGGTCACTGTACCCGCTTGCGGCAATTTCCTTTTTAAATCTTCGCCTGATCTCCTGATTAGAAATAAAGATGTTTGAAATCTGCAAACCGGCAAGGTTAAAAGTCTTGGTCGGTGCTGTGCAGGTGATGGTAATGTCTGAGAATTCTGGCTTCAAATCAGCAAATACCAGATGCCTGTGTCCTGGATAAGTAAAATCCGCATGAATTTCATCGGATATAACCAGTACCCCGTGTTTCAGACACAGCTCGCCAATCCTCACCAGTTCTTCTTTTGACCATACCCTGCCCACAGAATTATGGGGGCTGCATAGGATAAATAGCTTTACTTTATTCTCGATTATTTTTTCTTCAAAGTCTGAAAAATCAATAGTGTATTTTCCCTTAGAGTAGACAAGCTGATTTACTATAAGCTTTCTCCTGTTTGCAATCACGGATCCGGAAAACGGGTAATAGACAGGCTGCTGGATAAGAACTGCGTCACCTTCTTCGGTGAGGGCGCGGATGGCAGTGCAAATTGCGTAAACAACGCCGGGAGTTTTCACAAGCCATTCCGGTTTTACGTTCCAGCTAAACTGCTCTGAAAACCAATGACGCAGCGCATTAAAATAATCCTCTCTTGTGTTTGAGTAGCCAAATATCCCATGGCGGCTTTTCTCAATAAGGGCATCGATAACGCAGGACGGGCTTTTAAAATCCATATCGGCAACCCAAAGGGGCAGTATTCCCTCGGGTTTGCCCAGCCTTGCTGCAAAGTCGTATTTTAGGGAATCAGTATTTTTGCGCTCGATAATTTCATCGAAATTGTTTTTCAAAGTCTATTCCTCCTCGAAAGCCTGCTTGAGATCACATATCAGATCCTCTGCACATTCCAGCCCCACCGAGAGCCTAAGAAGCCTTTCATGGATACCCTTTGCCTCTCGCTCTTCTTTGGGTATATCGGCATGGGTCTGGAGCATGGGATATGTGATCAGACTCTCCACACCACCCAGACTCTCGGCATACTGGATCAGAGATACTTTTGAAAGTACTCGTACTGCTGTTTCTTCAGAGTCGGTTTCAAAAGAGATCATGGAACCAAAACCGGTTGCCTGCCTCTTTGAGATCTCATAATCCGGATGGGAAGGCAGGCCGACATAATGCACCGCTTTTACTTTTTCATGAAACGAAAGCCACTGGGCAATTTTTATCGCGGTTTCCTGCTGCCTGTCCAGGCGGACCGCCAGTGTCTTTATGCCCCTGATAAGCAGCCAGCTGTCAAAGGGGGAAAGGCAGGCGCCAGTGGTTTTGTAGATGAAGCGGAGTCTCTCTGAAAGCTCGCTATCCGATACTACTAAAAACCCTGCCAGGGTGTCGTTATGACCGCCCAAATATTTAGTCCCGCTGTGAATCACGATATCTGCACCAAGTGCAAGGGGTTTCAAGTAATATGGTGTTAAGAAGGTGTTGTCTACAATCAGAAGCAAATCATGGCTTTTTGAAAGGTGTGCCGTCTTTGCAATATCAGAAACATGCATCATGGGATTGGTGGGTGTCTCGATAAACACGGCTTTTGTTTCCGCTCTTATATGGGATTCAATCTCTGATATGTCCCTAGTGTTCACCAGGCTGAAACCAATGCCGTTTTTCTCCGATATGTTGAAGAACAGCCTGTGGGAACCGCCGTAAAGATCGTCGGATGCGATGATATGGTCACCGGGCGAAAAAAGCTCCATGAGTGCTGCGATAGCTGACATTCCACTGGAAAAGGCCATGGCATCAAGACCGCCCTCCAGCTTTGCTACCGTCTTTTCGAGATGTTCCCTGGTGGGATTTTGAAGCCTTGAATAATCATAGCCGGTACTCAGTCCCACTCCGGGATGGGCAAAGGTGGCCGACTGGAAAATAGGAACGCTGATGGAGCCGGTATTGTCATATTTATTATCATTGCCATGTATGCACAGGGTACTGAAATCCATAAATCTCCACCCTCTTCTATATAAAAAACATAAAGCTCTGATTGGTTTTATGTTTTTCAGCCTCATTTACCAGATCAGACAAGGTTATATTCTCCAAAGTGCTTTTAACTGCACCATCAATCTCATCAAAAACAGATACCCGCATGGCAGATTCGATCTCGGGGGCTTTGGACTTTACTGTTTCTTCTGCCTGCTCAAAAAGAGAAAGCTCAACAGCCGACAGAACATCCAAAACAGTTATCTGCCGTGGGTGGCGAGCAAGCTGATAACCGCCCTGAGCCCCCTTTATTGAGGTAACAATTCCTCCTCTTTTCAAAAGAGAGAAGACCTGCTCCAGATAGATCTTGGATATGCCAAGCCTTTCAGAGATGCTGATCACGGTAATGTATTCGCCGCTATTATAGTTTTCGGCCATACTGATGGCTGCCGCAAGCCCATAGCGCCCCTTAGCCGATATTCTCATAGATTAAACCGTTCCTTTCTCAACAGTCAAAACAATCCATACTTTTAATATATAAATAATATGTAAGAATGGGCTGACTGTCAATACCCATTATTCCTATGTAAAAAGTATATAATATTTTCTTTTGTCTATTGACACAATCCAGTGGCAGGATTATAATGGCATTACATAGTAAACATATATGAAATATAAGATAAGTCTTAAGGAGGTTATACTATGGCAAGAATCTATAAGAGCCTGACAGATCTGATAGGGAAAACTCCTCTTTTGGAACTGACCAACTATGAGAAGAAGCATGGACTGAAGGCCACAATCATTGCAAAACTTGAATACTACAACCCGGCTGGCAGCGTAAAAGACAGGATTGCAAAATCCATGATCGAAGATGCTGAAGAAAAGGGGCTTTTAAGGCCGGACTCGGTTATAATTGAACCCACCAGTGGCAACACCGGCATTGGTCTTGCATCTGTTGCTGCAGCCCGTGGTTACCGCATTATTCTCACCATGCCTGAAACCATGAGCATTGAACGAAGGAGTCTCCTTAAGGCTTATGGCGCAGAGATAGTTCTGACAGAAGGCTCAAAGGGTATGAAGGGTGCCATTGCAAAGGCAGAAGAACTCGCAAAAGAGATACCCAACTCATTTATACCAGGCCAGTTTATAAACCAGGCAAATCCCGCAGTACACAAGGCGACCACAGGACCGGAAATCTGGGATGACACAGAAGGCAAGGTGGATATTTTTGTTTCAGGCATCGGTACAGGAGGCACTATTACTGGGGCTGGCGGATTCTTAAAATCAAAGAACCCGGGCATAAAGATTATTGCTGTGGAGCCCGCTGGTTCGCCGGTGCTTTCGAAAGGGACGCCCGGTTCCCATAAGATTCAGGGAATTGGCGCTGGCTTTGTGCCGCAAGTGCTGGATACCGGGATATATGATGAGATCTTAACCGTTGAGAATGACGATGCATTTGCCACAGGAAGAGAGCTGGCGAGGACTGAGGGTTTGCTGGCGGGCATATCATCCGGAGCTGCGCTTTGGGCTGCAACAGAGCTTGCCAGGCGTCCGGAAAACGTCGGAAAGAATATTGTAGTCATACTGCCGGATACCGGTGAGAGGTATCTTTCCACTCCGCTCTTTTCGGATTAAAGAAGGCTGCGAAGAGCGCAGCCTTCAAAAGCTTATGTCAGCTGACACTGAATAACACTTGTTGAATCCATATAATTCATATGTTATAGTAGGCAATTGAGGGGGTGTGTTCCAATGAAGATTTCAACAAGGGGTCGCTATGCATTGCGCCTGATGCTTGACCTGGCTTTGAGCAATCCTGATCAGTATGTGACCATCAGAAGGATTTCCGAACGGCAGGAGATATCCTACAAGTATTTGGAACAAATCATCTCAGTATTAAACCGAGGCGGGTGTGTCAAAAGCGTTCGGGGATCCCAGGGAGGGTACAAGCTGGCTCGACCGGCGGAAGAATACACGGTGGGTATGATACTGAGACTGATTGAAGGCAATCTGGTCCCTGTGGCGTGCATGGAAGATGAACCCAATCAGTGTCCCCGCAGCAGCAAGTGTGTTACCCTTGATGTTTGGAAGCAGCTTGATGATGCGATAAACAATGTGCTGGACAGCATTACCCTCGCTGATCTGGCTAATAAGGCACGTTCTCAGGGAGAGGACTCAGTTGAGGGCGGATGCGGAGTTTGACACCACAGGGCTGATTCTCCGCAATTTATTCACCACCAGCAGATGCGGTCAGCGCCTCTGCGAAAGAGATGAGCTCATCGTAGGTGTAGATACATGAGCGCATATCTGTTGCTATACCATCCTGTGTCCATGACAGGATGTGGACATTTCACGAAGCATACGGAACGGGACTAGTATGTGCAGTTTCAGGTTTCACTTCTTCCGCAAACCGTTATCATTTGGTATAATTTATGCAAAATGGTTCTTACAGGTGGTGAGGTTTGGTTGTGGGTAGCAGTAAGTTACCGGGATACCGCTTATTAGTGCTTCCATAACCGTGGGATCATGAAGTGTTTTAACAGGGGTAAAAAAGGAGCACATTGCTCCATCGTCGCACTGATAGTTGCTGTCTTATTATCCAGTCTGATACTCAGCGGCTGCAAGAATAAGTACGAGGATCTTTTGAGCGCTGGTATTACGGTTCCGCTAACCGAATCTCAAATTATCAGCCTCTCTGTTAAGAGCAGTATTATGGGAAGGGAGATACCTTGCAAGGTTTATCTTCCAAAGGGCTACGGCAATGGTCAAAAATATCCTGTATGGTATGGGCTCCATGGCCATACTCAGAATGAATCCATGTGGATCAGGGAGGTTGCTATAGATGAAGTGGCAGACGAGATGATAGAAAATGGCGAAATTGAGCCCATTATCATGGTATTTCCCCTGACCATGGATGCTACCTTAAAGGAGATAAAGGAAGATTTTGAGGAAGATGGGAAGTTTGATGAGCGCAAGTGGGACCAGTTCATGTGGAAGGAACTGATATCATATATTGATTCTCATTATGATACAGTAAAATCTGCGGACAGCAGATATATCGGAGGGTTCTCCATGGGCGGAGCCATTGCCCTTCGTGTAGCCTTTCACCACCCCGATCTGTTCAGCAAGGTGGGCGGGTATACAGCGGCCGTTCCTGTCAACGATTTTTCCGGAAAACAGCTGGAGAAATGGCTGTATCCAAACCTTGATCCAGAGGATATTTCAGATGTGGCTCAGTATGCCAAGGAGAACGGTTTTGTAAACATAAAGGTCTATCTCGAAGCAGGAAATGAGAACGATCCCTTTTTATCTGCATTACAATCCTTAAATGATGCTCTTCTGGAGCGGGGTGTTTCGTCTGAATTTGTAATATATGACGGCGGGCACTCCCTGGATAATGCCAGAAGATGTGCAGGGGACTACCTTAAGTTCTACATCGATAAGAATTGATATGGAATAAGCCGTTTTCCTCTTCTGCAGACCTTGCAGAAGACTTCGCTTCTTTGGTCAGCGGGAAAACGGCTTTTAATTTGATGCCTGGTGGGTTCCGTTCGATTAATCCTCTTCCACCGGCTTGATGAATGCCTCTGCAAATGAGATCAGCTCATCGTAGGTACATGAGGACGGACAGATATCGATCTTCGTACCATCCTGAACCCATGTGAGACTATAGGCTTCTTTCATGTCATAAGGGATAAGGCCTGTGAGCACAGCTTCAATTCCGTTTATATTAACTGTTTGAATGTCCTCGATGGTATCAATTCTCACCACGGCGTCATCCCCAATATAGTGCTGGTAAACGTAAAATTCTGCATAGCGCGGTATATACCCGCTTTCGATGCTTTGCTCCCAGCTGCCTTCAATCGCAGGTGATGGCATCTCCTCGCTCATAAGTTCGTATACCATTTCCAGCGCATAGGAATGAGTATCGCCGTCGTTGCTAAAAGCTCTTATTGACGTCAGCTTCCAGTTGTCCAAGCCTTTGGGTTCCAGTGGCGTAAAGGCTAAGCTTTCCTTCGCTTCATCGAGGGTGTCAAATCTGAACTCCGGTGCCCACGTTTTGGATTCATCGTTTTCATCAGCATGTGGTGATTCAATCGCACCTAGAATGATGCCTATTGACGAAATATCGGGATCATACTCTTCGCTTAAGTGTTCAACCTTATTGGCGGTGCCGCCGGTGAAGAACAATTGCATAAGCAGCCCCTCGATGCTGTCAGCGAAAACTGTGAAGCAGGTTATCAGTGTAAGCATAACGATCATAGCCGCTATGGCGGCAGGACGCATGACCCGGCGACGTTCCCTGGGCTTGGAACACTGTTCTCTCTGGTCGAGCCGTTTAACAAAATCTCTGAACATGCCGTCCTTATCTGCCAGTTGGCTGTAGAAATCTACGGATTCGAGCCTTTGCTCAAGTTCCGAAAAATCCTGATTCATGCTATTCATCAAAAATCATCTCCCATCTTCCAATTGCTTTCTCAGTTTTGAAAGGGCACGGCATAGGATGACGCCCACATGCCTTTCCCTCAAGTCCAGCATTTTTGCGATGTCCTTGTTGCGAAAGCCTGCGCCGTATTTAAGGGATATGAGGCTGCGCTCCCGCTTGTTCAAAGCCTCCAGGGCTTTGGTCAAAGCCAGTATGTCATCCTTGAGGGCGGCTGTTTCCTCCGGGTTGGCGTATCCCGCTGCGGGAACCTCTCTGGCTTCATCAATGGTCAGATGCGGCCTCGCCCGGCGTCTGGATTTAAAATAATCTCTCAGCGTATTGCGCGCCACAGTGAACAGCCAAGTCCTGATGTCACCCTTTCGCTCATCGAACTGCCCACTTTTATCAAGAACCTTGACAAATACGTCGTTGACCAGATCCATTGAGGCATCCCTGTCTCCTGTGCTGTAATAGAAGAAGTTGTACACCGATGGGGCATACTCCGAATACAGGAACAGTATATCCTAACGGCTCAATTCAAAGCCCTTTGCTTCCTGCAAGGCTGGGTTGTTTTCTTCAGCATTCTTCACGGCAAACCGATAGATTTGTCCGCCTTCAACTGTTTCCATATTCACAAGTGCATCACACCCTAACTTAACTTCCATTTCTACTGGCCAGACTTTTTCAGGCCTGTGGGCATCAAGGTTGACGCTCCAAATTGTATATGATAAGTTATTTCTAACCTGTGGTACGCTCGGCGGGCAGGTTATGCACATATCAACCGTGTCTGTTTCATCTTTTCTTTAGGAGGGCTTTTTTGAACATGAGGCCAAGGAAAAGGGCAGCCTTTACGCTCTTGCTGGTGAGCATTTTCATCATGGCTTGCGCAACCACTGCCAGGTGTGAGGAAACCCTGCCAGACAGTACATATCAGGAGACCTATGACGAATTCCAGGTTGATTCCGGTCTTCCGGAGGAAGAGATAGCTGAGCCTGAATACCCCAGAGGAAGGGTAATTGCGGTATTGGATCAAACCCAGGAGGAAACCGAGTTTTCTGGGGGGAACTTCAACACCAGCATTCAGATGCTGGAGGTTCTCATTTTAAACGGCGCCCACACCGGTAAAACAGTTCAGGCACAATATATGCTGAACTACGGCTTCAGCGACAAATATGAATATACGCGCCTGTCCAAGGGAGACGAGGTGCTTCTTTACCTTCAGGAGAATGAGCAGGGTGTTATCGAAATAGCCTATGTGGCAGAGATTGTGAGGGACAAATACCTTCTTTACCTGGTCATCGGATTTATGCTGGCCCTGCTTGCTGTAGGAAGACTCAAAGGATTAAAGGCTATCATTTCCTTGATACTTACTGCGCTGGCCGTTATTTATATACTGATTCCAGCCATACTAAATGGATGGGATCCAGTTAAAATCTCGGTTTTGATGTGTATTTTGATCATTGCCGTCACCTTGCTGATCATCAGCGGATTCAATAAGAAAACCCTCTCCGCCATTATCGGTACTGCAGGCGGGGTTCTCATCGCAGGGATCATCGCTCTGATTGTGGGATCGGCGGCCAAGCTTACCGGGTTTGGGGATGATGAGTCACAGATGCTCATGTATATACCACAGAACATAACCTTCGATTTCAGAGGTCTGCTGTTTGCCGGAATCCTTATCGGTACCATGGGAGCTACCATGGACGTGGGGATGTCCATCGCATCGGCGATGCACGAGATTAAGGAGAACAGCCCGAATATCAAGACATCAGCTCTGTTCAAGGCGGGTATGAATGTGGGAAGGGATGCCATGGCCACCATGTCCAACACCTTGATTCTTGCCTATGCCGGCGGCTCTCTTCACCTGATGCTGCTATTAATGGCCTATGAAACGCCCTTTACGCATATCATAAACTGGGACATGATTGCATCCGAGGTTCTGCGATCCATTGCCGGTAGTATCGGCATCATCTTTGCCATTCCCATAACTGCTCTGGCTTCGGTGCTGATTGAAAAGTATGAGAAGAAGGATCCCCGCTTTTATGGAAGAAGCTACCGATACTAAGCCCGGGTTATGCTGCCCGGCATGCATAGAATAGAAGGTTGATCCAAAACCGTGTATTTTGTTTTCGGTGGGAGTGATGGCTATGATCGGCCTCGCACTTGAGGGTGGGGGAGCCAGGGGTGCTTTCCACATGGGTGTCATAAAGGCCTTTCTTGAGGAAGGCTATGAGATTGGCGGCGTTACAGGTACTTCTATAGGAGCCCTTAACGGTGCCATTCTGGTTCAGGGATCCTTCGAGGAGGGTTACAGAACCTGGGAGAACCTTACCCCATCCGAGTTGTTTGATATAGATGATGAGGAATATCAGCGGCTTGTCAACCGTAGTTTAGATAAAAAAGCCGCCCTTCAGCTTGCTGCCAGGATCAGCAGGATTATCAAAAACAGAGGTGTGGATACCAGCAAACTGAAGCAGTTCTTGCAGGGCCTTATCCATGAAGAAAAAATCCGCCAATCACCGATGGATTTTGGTCTGGTCACCATCTCCTTAACCGGGTTGAAACCCCTGGAGCTTTATAAGGAAGATATTCCAGAAGGGAAGATGATTGACTACCTTATCGCCAGTGCCAACTTTCCAGGGTTTAAGCTCAAGGAGATAGAGGATAATTATTATATCGACGGAGGGCTGTATGATAACTGCCCCATCAATCTTCTCGCCCGAAAAGGGTATGAGGAGATTTATGCCATCCGAACGCTGGGACCAGGGTTTTTTAGGGAAGCTAAGTACCCCGGGGTCAAGGTTACCCACATACTGCCTTCTGAAAATCTGGGCAAGATCTTTGATTTCAGTCAGGATCTGATCAGGCGTAATTTGAAAATGGGGTATTATGACGGCTTAAGGATCATCAGGGGGCTCAAGGGCATCAAGTACTGTATCAAGCCTGTGAAGGAAGAACTGATACTTCGTGCCCTCTACCGGCTAACCGATCAGCAGGTCAACCATCTTGGCAGGCTTTTTGGACTAGGTCAGGCCGAATCCGGATGTATGCTGACTGATAAGATAATGCCTGAAATAGGGAACAAGCTGAGGTTAAAGAAAGAAGCAGATCTACAGGACATCTTTGTAGGTCTGTTGGAACGGTTGGCGGAAGAGCAGGGGATAAATAAGTATCAAATCTACGAGATGAACGATTTTCTCACAGCCATCAGGGCAGGGAAGATGCCGGAAACGCCAGATGCCTTAAGTATTACCACTTCCATAAAAAACATAATAATAGAGAGTCTGTCAAGCAGGCACAGACTTTTAAGGGCAGGACAGATTATAGCCGAAAGTATAAAGTCGGTTTAGACTGCAATAAAATTAGGGACAATAAAAGAAACAGGGGGTTCAAGCCTGTTTTTATTGTCCCATCCATCTCCGGCCATTCACGACAGTACATAAGGATATCCAAATCACTGGATTGGTTGAGGAGAGTGCAGCTTGTTTACCGATATACTGTTCCTTATTATCCTGATATTTGTTAATGCGTTCTTTGCCGCATCTGAAATCGCTCTGATTTCCCTAAATGACAGCAAGATAAGGCATATGGCCGAAGGCGGCAATAAAAAGGCTGAATTGCTCCACAAGCTGATAATGGAGCCAAGCCGGTTCCTCGCCACCATTCAAATTGGGATTACTCTGGCGGGTTTTCTTGCCAGCGCCTTTGCTGCTGAGAAGTTTTCGGGCGGGCTTGTAAGCCTTATCCAAAGTACGGGTGTTGACATAGATGAAGGTGTTATAAAAACCATTTCCCTTGTTTTGATCACTCTCATCCTGTCCTATTTTACACTGGTCCTGGGAGAACTGGTTCCAAAAAGGCTGGCCATGAAGAAGACCGAGTCCGTATCCATGTTGGCTGCCCGGCCTCTTACCTTCCTGTCTGCCATCACGTCACCCTTTGTAAAACTTCTTACCCTGTCCACCAATTTCTTTGTAAGGCTTTTCGGTGTTGACCCCAGCCAGGGTGATGAAGAGGTCACTGAGGAGGAAATCCGCATGATGGTCGATGTGGGTGAGGAAAAGGGTGCTATTCACGGTACTGAAAGGGAGATGATCATTAATATCTTTGATTTCAACAATAAGACTGCCGATGAGATCATGACGCACCGGACCGATATTGTGGCGCTTCCCGTCAGTGCCGGATATGAAGAGATAATGGAGTTGATCAGGAAGGAAAAATACACAAGATTTCCTGTTTATGAAGAGAGCATGGATAATATTGTGGGAATTCTCCATGTAAAGGATTTGCTGAGGTTCCTGGATGGACATGAGCAAAAGGGGGAGTTTGACCTGGAAAAGATAATCCGCCATCCCTTTTTTGTTCCACAGTCAAAAAAAGCCGATGCCCTGTTCCGGGAACTACAGAAAAACAAGACCCATATGGCCATCATCATTGATGAGTATGGCGGTACTGCCGGTATTGTAACCATTGAGGATCTGATGGAGGAAATTGTCGGCAATATCCTTGATGAATATGATGAGGACGAACAGGAGATTGAGAAGCTTGATGATGCCACTTACATCATCAGCGGACAAGCCAGCCTGGATATGGTCAGTGACCTGTTGGATGCAGAGCTGCCGGTGGATGAATATTTTACGTTAAGCGGATTCGTTATCGGCCAGATGGGGAGGATTCCCGGGGATTATGAAAGGCCGGAGATAGAATTCAACGGTGTGCTCTTCAAGGTCATCCAGGTAGAAGAAAAAAGAATTGAAAAGATCAAGGTCTGCAGGACAAACTAAAACAACCAGGTTGATTATAATGGGGGATTTGATGTTCAGGTTTATGAAAGCTATTACATATAATACCGGCCTGAACATCAAATCCTTCACACATAGGCTCCGCTGAAAAACTACATCATTTCAGGCCTTGAGGGAGAAGAAATATCAGCCAGGGTGGAGGAAATCTCTACATCCTGCTTAGCGCTGGTAGCCACATCGCCCAGAGCTACAATACCCACCAGCTGATTGTTTTCCACCACAGGAATCCTTCTGATCTTTTTCTCTGACATGATGCCGAAGACATCCCTGATCTCGGTCTCCGGGTCAACCGATGTCACTTCGCTGGTCATAACATCCTTCACAGGTGTCTGATGAGGATCCTTTCCATGAGCAATATTTCTTACAATGATATCTCTGTCGGTGACTATGCCGATGATACCGTTCTCGTCGCAAACAGGAACAGAACCCACATTGTGTTTCTGCATGAGCTGTGCCGCCTCAACCACAGTGGAGGCAGGGTTTATATAGGCAACGTTCCTGGTCATGACATCCTTTACCTTCATTATCCCACATCCCTTCCGCACAATTATTCATTCTCTATTCTCCCCTCATGAAAAATAATAAGTACAGAGAATTACTGGATTTATTGCTCAGTCTATGCAGGCAAAATAAAACCAGCATTGGTATGCTGGAAGAAAAATTCATTGTAAAGGAATTTTATGGCACTATAATCGCGAGGTGGGCTCCTTTCATTTGATGAATATCAGGAGCCTAATACCCAGGAGGCTATGTCCTCAATCACTTGATCGTCAACCTTTCCCGGGATGTTGTATTCCTGAGGATCCGGTGTGCCTTCTCCATGAATCATCAAATGGTTCAGCCCTTTATAGGATTTGAAAGTGACATTACTCTTCTGCCCGAGTGAGTCCTTCCATAGTTCAAATTCCTCCATGGTGACCTGGTAGTCCCTTTCGCCCTGCAGGACGAGCAAGGGTTTTTCGATGGCCTTTGCCGCCTTTGCCGGATTGTAATCCATAAGATCCAGCCAGTAGGAGGCCGGGGTACCGAACAACTGCTCAGGAGGGGTATCTGAACCGGGTTTAAGGGCTTTAATGTTATCCCTCATGGCTTTATAGGCCTCCAGCATCTGATTCTCCTGGTCGGTTGCGGTTCCATCCAAATCGTTGAGATACTCGACCTGTTTTACCATCAAATCCTCCAGGGGTGTAACAGGACCGGCCATAATTATATAACCAGCCGTACTGGGTGTTAATTCGGCTATCCGGGGGATCAGCATGCCTCCAAGACTGTGTCCGAGAATATAGACATTCTCCTGATCAATACTGCTGTCACCCTTTAAAAACTCGGCTGCCAGAACTGCATCTTCCACAGTCTCATCGTATACGGTGATGTCTGTCAGGGCGGACATCTTCTGTTGGTGAGCATATGTTCTTTTGTCGTAGCGAAGGGTGGCAATTCCCTTTTGGGCAAGATCCAGGGCAATGTCCCTGAAGGGTTTATTCGGTCCCACTGTTTCATCCCTGTCGTTTGGTCCTGAACCATGAACCAGAACAATGGCCGGGAACGGACCATCACCTGCAGGCTTGGTCAGAGTTGCGGGAAGCTCCCAGCCGCTTTTGCCAAAGGTTATTTCTGTTTCTGTAATGCCTTCAGGGGTTTCAGCCGGTGTGGCACCGTCCGGGTCGGGGGCAAAATTGAGCCCGGCCACCAGTTTATCTGCATTAAAAACCACGTTGATATATAGCTTAGCCTTCTCAAAGGAGGTTTTAACCGAGATTATGTCATATTCCTGATACTGAGACGCCAGCGTTCCCGTAATTTCAGAGAATTCGCCATAGACGCTTATGAGAGGGTTCCATATCTGGTCCTTTATAAACTTCCCGTCGCTTATTACGGCTTTCATTTCCGGTGAGAAGGGATAGTACGAGACCACTTTGTCAAACTCTCCGGCTGCCATATCGGAAACCAGGCTCACCGCCATCTCCTCTATGCTCATTTCATCCTGCCCGGGTGATACCGGTGCGGGTGTTGTTGTTGTTTCCTCAGGAACTTTCCCTCCGCCACAGCCCGTCAGAAGAAGCAGGACTACCAGGATGCTAACCATATATCTTTTCATTAATCGTCCTCCATTTAGGTGATCGTAATTTCAAACTATAAGATTCTCGAATGCCAAATTCAGAGTGTCATTGCGAGCCCAGTGAAGCTGGGCTTGGAAATCTTAGCTTCATCGCTTACTCCCGGAAATGGCACAAATAAAGACTCTATGGTTATTATAAAGCATTGCCGGTTTGGTATACAACCCAGGCTTGAACAACTTTAGCCGATTCCACCGTAGCTTGTGCTGGGTGCCTTATCTTGCCTTCATTTTTGATGTATGAAATAATGGTGTAGGAGCCGAACCGCAGGTTTGGAATGTTCTTTTGACAGGGGTTAACTATGAGTCTTAGACTGATCTATGGTCGGGCTGGAAGCGGGAAAACCCGATTCTGCCTTGAAGAGATTAAAAGCAGGATTAATCAAAACTTCGGGAACCAATTGGTTTTCCTTGTGCCGGAGCAGTTTAGCTTTCAAGCGGAGAGGGATATTATTTCCATCCTTGAGGCAGGGGGAATTATAAAAACCGAGGTTCTGAGCTTTCGCCGCATGGCCTTCAGAATCTTCAACCAATTGGGTGGTATCACCTACCCCCATATTCATCCTGCTGGAAAGAGTATGCTGATCTACCGCATCCTGGACAGGATGGGGGATCGATTTAAGATCTTCTCGAAAGCCTATGAACGGGAGGGCTTTGTTAATACTGTGACAACCCTCATAACTGAGTTCAAGCGCTATAATGTAACTCCCGAGCACCTTAAAGAGGCCAGTGAACAGTTGGGGACGGATCATCCCCTGGCAGAGAAGCTCTTCGAACTCCACATCATATATGAAGAGTTCGAAAAAGCCCTATCTCTTCGTTATAGAGACTCGGACGACGATCTTACCCTTGCTGCACGCAAGCTTGAAGCCTCCTCCCTGTATAGCGGATCCGAGATATGGATCGATGGATTTGCCAGCTTCACATCGCAGGAGTATCTGCTGATCGAATCCCTGCTGAAAAAGGCCAGGAGGGTTAATATCAGTCTTTGTACCGACAGTATCGAGGTTGGTAAAAACGATGACGAACTTGATGTTTTCCGCAAGGTTAAACATGCCTGCCGCAAGCTTTACAAAATGGCGAAAGACAATAACATTGCCATAGAAGAGGCAGTCAACCTGAACCACGAACCACTGCCACGCTTCAGATCAAGCCCCGAACTGGCTCATCTGGAAAAGAACCTGAATGCATGGCCATATCAGGTTTATGGGCAAAAGACCAGGGATATCTTTATCTTTTCCTCAGCAAATCTCTTTTCAGAGGTGGAGGCTGCTGCAAGGGATATTCTCCGGCTCTGCCGTGATGAGGGGATGAGGTACAGGGATATTGCAGTGATTACCAGAGATCTTGAGGGGTACTCGGATATCGTGGAGGTTGTGTTTAAAGAATATGAGATCCCATATTTCATAGACCGTAAGGTGGATATTTCCAACCATCCCCTGGTACGGCTTGTCCTTGCCATGATGGATATTTTTATTGATAACTGGTCCTATGAGGCTGTATTCCGGTATTTGAAGACGGGACTGACAGGTATCCCTCAGAATATGATAGATACCCTCGAAAATTATGTTCTTGCCTGTGGTATCAGAGGAAGCCGCTGGACCAGTGATGAAGACTGGCGGATGTCTCCCGGAATGGTTCAGGACGAAAAATCCCTTGAGGCTTACAGCGAGCATCTCAAAACCATCAATTACATACGTAAAAAAGTGATAGTGCCGCTGATGGAATTCAGGAAAAAGACCCTGGGGCGGAACAAGGCCTCTGATTTCTGTGCCGCCTTATATGATTTCCTCTGCGGGTTGGATGTGCCTAAGGCCATTGAGACAAGCATTGAGGACTTCAAAAAGAAGGGCGATTTGTACAGAGCCGACCAATACTCGCAGGTCTGGAACATCCTGATGGAGGTATTCGACCAGATTGTGGAGGTCATGGGGGATGAGACCTTCGGGCTTGAGCGGTTCAGTAAGATCTTGAGGATCGGACTTGGCGAATACAGGATAGGATTGGTTCCTCCATCCCTTGATCAGGTCATAGTAGGGAGCGCGGAGCGGTTCAGAAGCCATGAGATTAAGGCCATGATCCTGTTGGGAGCCAATGACGGCGTTTTCCCGTCCACAGCCATATCGGAGGGTGTTCTTTCGGATCAGGACAGAGCCGCTCTTACCAATATCGGTCTTGAGCTTGCCAGTGATACAAGAACACAGGCCTTCGACGAGCAGTTTTTAGTCTACCGTGCCCTTACAACTGCCGAAAAATACATGAGGATCAGCTGGGCTATTGGTGACCAGGAAGGCAGAACCCTGAGGCCTTCCACGCTGGTTTCCCGGCTTAAAAAGCTTTTCCCTGCGATCAGCCAGGGAAGCGATATCATACCTTCAGACTCCCTTGAAGAAGAGATGAGCCTGATAACCGGAAAGAATCCAACCTTCAGACATATGGTATCAGCCCTACGGAAACAAATGGACGGCGAAAGGGTTCAGCCACTCTGGAAAAGGGTATATGGCTGGTACGCCTCAAGAGGCGAATGGAAGCAAAGATGTGAATCGGCTCTTGAATCCATGAGCTACAGAAATATGGCACAACAGGTGAGTCATGAAAATGTTCGCTCTTTATACGGTTATCCGGCGGTATACAGTGTATCCAGGCTGGAGAAATATACATCCTGTCCCTTCTCCTTTTACGTTCAGTATGGATTGGGTGCAAAGGAAAGAAAGGTCTATCGCCTTAGCCCACCGGATATAGGTACTTTCATGCATGCCGTCATCGAGCGGTTTTCAAGGCTCATTGAGAGGCAGCATCTGTCCTGGAGGGAGATAAGCCGTGAACAATGCCAGGATATGGTCTCAAAGATTGTTGATGATATGCTGAGCAGAATGAAGGGCTCGGGAATGGCGGCATCCAAAAGATATATCATCCTCGCAGCAAGACTAAAGCGTGTTGTTGAAAGGGCGGTCTGGGTAATTGCAGAGCATATACGCCTGGGCGATTTCAACCCGGTGGATTATGAGGTTGGCTTTGGTGAGGGGGAGAAATATCCGTCCATTGTTCTGGAACTGAAGTCAGGCGAAAAGATATACCTGCAGGGAAGGATTGACAGGGTGGATGAACTTGAGACGCCGGAAGGAAAATACCTGAGAATCATTGATTACAAATCAGGGTTCAAGGATTTCAGGCTTTCTGATGTTTACTACGGTCTACAGATTCAGTTGATTACCTATCTCAATGCCCTTTGGGAGTCCGGCGAAAGGTATGAGGGGGATGACACCGGCAGTAAGCCCTGCCACCCTGCCGGGATGCTTTATTTTAAGATCGACGATCCCATCATCAGGAGTAATTCACGGATATCTGAAGAAGAGATTGAGAAATCCATCCGGAAGCAGCTTAAAATGAGGGGGCTGCTCCTGGCCGATGTCAGGCTTATCAAAAAGATGGACAATAACATTAACGGCACTTCCACGATCATCCCCGCCACGATAAACAAAGGGGACGTTCTCGGAAAGAATACGTCGGGAGCCACAAAGGAACAGTTTGTACAGCTTAAGAAACATGTTAAGAAGCTCATGGCAGCTATTTGTGAGGAGATAATGAAGGGGAACGTGTCTATAAGCCCATATAAGAAAAATAAAAGCACCCCGTGCACCTATTGCGGTTTCAAGTCAATATGCCAGTTTGATGCGGCTATGAAGGATAATCGGTACAGGATTTTACAGGACAGGAGCGACGATGAAATCTGGAGCCTGATGGGTCAGGAGTGACTGATCGGCGGAGGTACTGGTTTATGGGAAATACCAAATGGACAAATGAACAATTAGAGGCCATCGTGGACAATAGCGGAAATCTTTTGGTGGCGGCCGCTGCCGGAGCGGGGAAAACAGCCGTTCTGGTGGAAAGGATCATCCGGAAGATAACCAATCCTCAGGAACCTGTGGATATAGATAGATTGCTAGTGGTTACCTTTACCAATGCGGCAGCTGCCGAGATGCGGGAAAGGATTGGAGAAGCCATCTCACAGGCTCTGGAGAAGGATCCTGACAACCGCCAGATCCAGCGTCAGATGACCCTGTTGGGCAAGGCCAGCATTACCACTATCCATTCCTTCTGCCTGGATGTCATACGCAGCAATTTCCAGCATATTGACATCGATCCCAACTTCCGGATCGCAGACGAGACCGAAAGCACGCTGATGAAGCTGGAAGCCCTCGATGAGGTCTTTGAAGAGCAGTATGAGAAGGAGGACAACAAAGACTTTTTAGAGCTATTGGAAAGCTATGGGGGAAACCGTGATGACCAAATACTCATGGATATGGTGTTCAATCTCTACGGCTTTATCCAAAGCAGTCCCTGGCCTGAAGCCAGGCTTAATGAAATGGCACAGGCACTATCCCTGGAAGAAGGGGCTGATTTCGGCCATACTTCGTGGGGCAGGATTCTTCTGGATGTTGCCCGACTTGAGTTTCTGGGACTCAAAGAAATGGCCGGTAAGGCCCTGGCCCTAAGCCGTGAGGCCGGTCTGGATAAGTACCTGACTGTTCTTAAGAATGACTATGATCAAATCGACTACGTGCTGCAGATGATTCCGGATCCGGCAGATTCTGAAGGTGCTGCCTTATCCCAAGGGCCAATTTGGGATAAGGTCTGCCGCCTCATCGAAAGCATTAATTTTGATCGTATGCCAACACTGGGCAAGGATGCGGACAAGGTAAGCCAGGAGAAAGTAAAAAAGATTCGCAATCAAGTAAAAGCAGGTATAAGAAAGCTGCAGGAGAGGATTTTTACAGCCGGGTCGGAAGAAATCATAAAAGATCTCAACGCTCTCTATCCAAAAATGAGCTGCCTGGCCGGCCTGGCATCTGATCTGGCCAGGAAATACAATGAAAAGAAAGCGCGAAAATCCATGGTTGATTTTAATGACCTGGAGCATCTATGCCTTGAGCTTCTCACTCAAAAAGATGAGGATGGCAACCTTATCCCTTCCCAAACTGCTGTAACCTACAGAGAACGTTTTGTGGAGGTAATGGTGGATGAATACCAGGACAGCAACCTGGTGCAGGAGATCATCATCAAAATGATATCCAGGGCTCCTGAGGGAAGGCCAAATGTGTTCATGGTGGGAGATGTAAAGCAGAGCATATATCGATTCAGACAGGCACGCCCGGATATCTTCATGGAAAAGTACAACACCTACTCAATAGAAAAGGGGAGCCCTTATAGAAAGATCCTGCTTTACAAGAACTTCAGAAGCCGGAAAGAAGTGATTGATGCTGTCAATTACCTGTTCGGGCAGTTCATGTCAGAGCAGGTGGGTGAGCTGGATTACACCCAGGAAGAGGCTCTGAACCCGGGAGCTGTTTTCAATGACCCCGATGAAGGGATTACAGCAGGCGGAGAAGTAGAATTTCACCTGATCCAGACCGGAGGTGCAGATAAGGGATCCACAGATGTTGATGAGACCGATGATGCCGGTAATGATGAAAACGAGGATGGAGAGGTTCTGGACAATATTCAATGCGAAGCTAGGATTGTGGCCCGCCGGATAAAAGAGCTGCTGTCCCCTGATGAAGAAGGCAGAGTCTATTCTGTTTGGGATAAATCCAGGAGAGAGTACCGCCCCGTCACCTATCGGGATATTGTCATATTACTTCGCACCACCAAGAGCTGGAGCGATGTATTTACCGAGGAATTGGGGATGATGGGAATCCCGGTATTCGCCGATACCGGAAGCGGCTTTTTCAAGACCATTGAGGTACAAGTGGTTCTGTCCCTTCTCCAGATCATTGATAACCCTCTCCAGGACATTCCCCTGTTGTCGGTACTCCGTTCTCCCATCTTCTCGTTCACCACCGATGAGTTGGCCGAGATTCGCCTGGCAGAGAGGAAGGGACTTCTATTCGATGCTCTTTGCAAGCTAGCCGATTCAAAAAATGGCAATACCGCTGTCCGGGCGGCAGATTTTTTGGATAAGCTTGAGAGATGGCGCGAGATGTCGCTATATATGACAACTGACCAACTGATCTGGCAGCTTTATCAGGAGACCGGGTACTATGGTATGGTGGGAGCCATGCCGGCCGGGGAACAGCGCCAGGCAAACCTGAGAATACTCTTCGACCGGGCCAGGCAGTTTGAAAAGACCAGCTACAAAGGGCTTTTTAACTTCATTACTTTCGTAGACAAGCTAAAGAGCAGCCGGGGGGATATGGGAAGTGCCAAGATCCTCAGCGAGAACGACAATGTGGTGCGCATCATGAGCATACATAAGAGCAAAGGCCTGGAGTTCCCCGTGGTGTTTTTGTCGGGCTGCGGAAAGAAGTTCAATTTTCAGGATATGAACAAGAGCATCCTGCTCCATCAGGATCTGGGATTCGGACCCGACGTGGTGGATACCAGGCTCAGGGCTTCATGGCCATCAGCTGTAAAACAGGCTATCCGGGAGAAGATAAGGATTGAAACCCTTTCTGAGGAAATGCGCATCCTCTATGTGGCACTCACAAGAGCCAGGGAAAAGCTGATCATAACCGGAGCGGCCAGGGATTTGCCAAAGGCTCTGGAAGGCTGGGCAGAATCGGCAGATTCGGAAGAGCAGAGGCTTCCAGGATATAAGATGATTAAGGCAACCACTTACCTGGACTGGATGGTTCCTGCCCTGATGCGGCACCAAGGCTGCTGTGCATTGTGGGATAGCTTGCCGGCGGATCATGATTTAAACAATCTTTTGGTGAATGATGAGTCTATATGGCGGGTTATCTTCTGGGACCGGAATCAGGTGCCTGGAGACCCTGCAGAAGACGAAGCTGAACAGACCGGGCTTATCCAGTGGCTTGAGGGAGATGATAACAGTGAAGACCTGTCCGCATATGATATGGAAATTGACAGAAGGCTTGACTGGGAGTATCCTTTTGCGAAATTGTCCCGGGTGCAGGCCAAGTTCTCGGTCACCGAGCTAAAACGACGGTTTGACCCACAAATCTCAGATGAGAGGGGAGACCCGCCGGGGTATTTACACCAAATGGTGAAAAAGCCCATGTTCCTGGAAGAAAGGAAGGGATTGAGTGCTGCAGAAAAGGGTACGGTGATGCATTTTGTCATGCAGCATCTGGACTTTAAAAACCCTGATTTGGAAAAGCAAATTCAGGAGATGGTTTCAAAAGATCTCCTGACATTGAAGCAGGCCGAAAGCATCGATACAGGCAAGATCAGGCGGTTCATAGACTCGGATCTGGGAAGAAGGGTTTTGTCCTGCGATACCATTAACCGGGAGGTGCCTTTTTATATTGAAATACCCTGCCGGGAGCTCTACCCGGGTATTCGGGAGGATATGGGGCATGAACCCGTCCTGCTCCAGGGGGTTATCGACTGCTTCTTTGGGGAGCCTGATGGGCTTGTTCTGATCGATTACAAGACCGACCATGTCCTACCTGGTAAGGAGGAGATGATCAGGGAGCGTTATGCCACACAGATCAGCTACTACTCCAAGGCTCTGGAAACCCTGACTGGGAAGAGGGTTAAGGAGCGTTATATCTATCTCTTTTCAACCGGAGAAGTAATAGACTTATAATGAGTTCATTACTGTCATTGCGAGGAGGCTCCCTTTTTTGTCATTGCGAGGAGGCGCAGCCGACGAAGCAATCTCCCAAAAGCCGCTCAGGAGCTAGAATGCTATGCTCCAACTTAACTCCGCTCCAATGGCCTTACTACTCTGCAGCCTCAAGCACATCAAAGTTTTTGCCGCATGCATTTTTAATGGTAATCGCCAGGCTCTCAAGGGCCTTATGAATCCTGTTGGTCTCCACATACCGCTTGATTTTAAGGGTTGTGGTTTTAACAAGCTCCTTATACCCGTACACATAATATCTGATAGCCTTATACGCGGGAACCTGCTTATTGATATCACGGATGGCCTGATCCAGGATATTGCGGATGGCCTGGTTGTCATACAGGTCACAGGGCATGTTCTCCGGATCCAGGACGATCCTGGCGCAGACCTCAACCTCGCCGCCATCCAATGTCTCACCCCACACAAAGGACTCCTTGATGCAGGGCTGTTTGTTCAGGAGAAACTCCAATTCTTCAGGGAACACCTTCTTGCCGTTCTTCAGGACGATCATGGATTTCAGCCTTCCAGTCACATGGAGAAGGCCGCGTCTGTCTATTCTTCCAAGATCCCCGGTATGGAACCAGCCATCGGTCATGCAGTTCCTGGTCGCTTCAGGGTCGTTCCAATAGCCGAGCATAACGGTTCTGCCCTTTACAACAATCTCGCCGATACCCTTAAGATCGGGATTGGCTATGGCGATACTTACGCCCGGAAGGGGCTCGCCGCATGTGCCGGGCTTTCTAACACGATCATTGCAGCCTGCCACCACCGGAGAGGTCTCGGTAAGACCGTATCCCTGGTGAACATTGATGCCAATGCTCTCATACCAGCGGGCCAGATCGGGCTCCATGGATGCTCCGCCTGTAATGATGGCACGGAGATTTCCGCCAAATGGTTCAAGGAGCTTCTTAAACAGGATGCGCCTCATATCGAGGCCTGCAAAGCGTAGAGCGCCTGAGATTCCCTTCAGGAGGCCGACCTGGAAGGTTTTCTTCTGCTTTGAAATCTCATGGACCACCTTTTTCCTGAACTTATCAAATATCAGGGGAACCCCCACAAGCACATCGGGCCGGTGTTCGGTCAGATTCCTGGAAAGATGTCTGAGCCCATCGCTTATGGCAACGGTCATCCCACAGTATAACGGGTAGAGAAGGCCTGCAGTGTTCTCAAAGGTGTGATGAAGCGGAAGTATGGAAAGCACCGATTCACCGGGCTCTACATGAACGACTCCGCCTATGCCCATGATATCCGCACACAGGTTTTCATGGGAAAGCATAACCGCCTTGGAATCGGCCGATGTTCCCGAGGTGAAAAGAAGAACGCACATGGTCCTGTTGTCGGGCTTGATGACTGTATAGGATGAATCACCCTTGACTGTCAGTTCACGCCCTTTTTGTACGAGCTCATGGAAGGAATAGTATTTGCCTTGATCTCCGGTACTGATTCCATCACCTGGATTCATGCAGATACAGGCTTTAATCCTGTCATTGTCACGAGCAAAGGCCATCACGGTTTCGTGGAATTGCTCCGAATATATGACGGCATCTACTTCTCCGCGCTCCAACACCCTTCGCAGCTCTGAAGGAGGAAGCATCCTGTCGATGGGAACCGCAATACCGGCTCCGTTGACAACAGCAAGAAAGGAAATGATCCATTCATACCTGTTCTCACCGATAATCGCTACCTTGGGGCGACCCGGCATCATTTTGACCAGGGCACTTCCTAATGCGTTCATATCGTCGAGGGCTTCCCTGTAAGTTATTGATTTTACCTGGGATCGGGGTGTATCTCTGAACCTGAAAGCTGTCCTTTCTCCATAAAGTTCTACCGATTGCAACATCATGTCTTTTAGGTCGGTGATGAGCCTTACCTGGTAATAAGGTTCGATGGTTCTTATATTGTGCAGTTTAATTCGATCAGTCATTTTATCTCCATTCATGTTTAAGAAAAGTACTCCTGTTATTGTATCACAATTCGGTCTAAAATAGTTTGTTTATGTAAATAAAAAAAGAAAAAGAGGTTGTAATATCCCGCAAGACAAAAGCAGGGGCCAAAAGGCTCCTGCTGTCGTAGTTCAGAAGAAATCAATCAGCGTTATTTCACCAGTTCAAGATCCGCGATGTTTTCAAGGCTTTGCCAGGTGTTGTCGGTAAGATCGCTGAACTTCATGATGCTTACGCGGGTACCCGTATCGTCGCTGTCGTTGATCTGGACATCAAATCCCATTACCATGCCTTCGGAGGCGGGATTCATCAGCGGAATGGCCAGTTCCACGAGATAGCCGTTGGGCGTTACTTTCGCAGCAGACTTGAACCCCTCTTTTTCGGGTATATTGCCGAAGGTTTCATGACCTTCGAAGTTTACACGGTAATGCCCGTCATCATCCTCATAGGAAGAAGTTTTCCCGTTGTTCTGGTCGAGGAAGACCTCAATGGAATCATGCTCGTAAGGACTTGCCGAATCCTTGTTCAAAACCGGATCTTCCACCTCAATCAGGAAATATACAAAGTTTTCATCCCAGAGAACCCGCACGATACCCTTTGCGCCTTCCCAGGCCAGGATGGAGTTGTTTGCCTGAATCTCAGGGCATTTACTCCAGAGTTCCTCCTTGTTTCCGTCAATTGAGGGAGTTCCGTACATCGCCTGGGCCTTTTTCACAATTTTTTCCGTAGATAAACCGGATACATCGTGTTCGGCAAGGTACTTGTCGGGATCCAGAACAGCGAAATAAGCCTCCTTTGGGGTATAGTCGCGGCTGAACAGGCATGGGAACTTGTCACTGCGCCAGCTTTTATTATCGACGGTTCCCCAGAAGGTAACCCTTACGATGGCATCCTTGTACTCTTTGAACAGCTTGAACAGTTTTGCGTATACGATGGCCTGCCTGACTTCCTGCTCCCTGGTCAGTGATCCTGAGGCGTTATTTACCGTGACATCAAGTTCGGAGATGCTCACCTCAACGCCGAGCTGCGAAAACATCTTAATGCTGTTCTCTACCGAAGAGATGGAGACATCAGTGCTATAATGTCCCTGCATGCCGATGCCGTGGATGGGCACGCCCTTTTCCAGGAGGTCCTTGACCATGGCGTTGACTACGGTGGCCTTGGTATTAACGTTAAGGTTATAGTCGTTGTAATACAGCTTTGCGTCAGGGTCGGCCTCATGGGCAAACCGGAATGCCATCTCGATATAGTCGGGACCGATGGATCTCAGCCATTGTGTTTCCCGCAGGCATTTGGTCCAGTCACCATCCGGAGGAAGCGGCCAGTCATCCTTCACCGCCTCGTTAACAACATCCCAGACCATGATCCTGCCCTTATAGTTGCTTACAACGGTGGTAATATGGTTACGAAGCTGTTCTATGGCCTTTTCACGGTCTGAGGTCTGACCCAGGAATCTTCCGGACTGCTGATGCCATACGAGGGTATGTCCAACCACTTTAAGATTGTTCTCCTCGGTAAACTTCAACATGGTGTCTGGCAGGGCGAAGCCGAAATAGCCCTCACTGGGCTGCATACCCTCAGGCTTCATGATGTTTTCCGGTGTGATACAGTTGAACTGATCGAGTACCAGACTTTTTTCCGGGTCGATCAGGGTATTGGGTGTATAGATGGTGCCTATGAGAAAATAATCGGAGTAAGCCTCGGCCAATGAAGAACCGGTGGGTTCGTATACAGGACCTTTCGGCTTTTTGCTTCCTGAATCGCCGGACTCGGGGGTTGACGTCGGAGTGGGGGTCGGATCAGGGGTTGACGCTGGAGCGGGGGATGGCTGCGGGGTGCCGGAGGTCTGGCCGTCTGCGCCGCAGCCTGAGAGCATGAATGCTGTGAGGCTGATAACCAGCGATAAAACGATGATCTTGCTTTTAGAGGATCTGATTCTGCACATCTAAACCACCTCAATATGTATTTGACTGACTGAACCGGTGTAAAATCCTGGATGCAAGCAATCAACAGAACCGTCTTATATTACCGGTTCATTTTGAGTATACCATAATTTGTAGGGTATGTAACGGCGTTTCAATATTAGTATTTCAGCACTTCCGAATCGAGCTTTCCCTGGCTTTTATATAACTTCATCTGATAATGGTTAGAATAAGCCTCGGTTCTGTTTGTTTTTGGAAGATGTCACTGTATTGAACGATGAAATTGGTATTAATGGTGGTATATATAAACAGGTACGAGTATCTGACATTTCTTTTAGATATGCGAATCGTGCTATGGAAGGAGTTGGACTATGAAAAGAATTGGTTTTTTCGATACCAAACCCTACGATAAAATCTGGTTTGAAAAACTAAAGGAGAAATACGGATTTGAGTTCAAGTATTTCGAAAGCAAACTGAACAGCGACACGGCCATGATGTGTTCCGGGCTGGATGGCGTGGTTGCCTTTGTCAATGATGTTATTGATGAAAAGACCATAGATATCTTGAATGGTTATGGTATAAAAATCCTTGCTCTGCGCTGTGCCGGGTACAATAATGTTGATTTCAAATCTGCCTTCGGCAAATTGCATGTTGTGCGGGTTCCGGCCTATTCACCCCATGCTGTAGCCGAACATGCTATGGCTTTAATTCTAACCCTGAACAGGAAGATCCACCGGGCATATATAAGAACCCGCGACTTCAATTTCAGCATCAGCGGGCTCACAGGCTTTGATCTGTATGGGAAAACCATGGGCATCATCGGCACAGGAAAAATCGGGCAGGTGTTTGCAGATATATGTAAAGGATTCGGAATGAAGATTTTAGGCTACGATCCGTTCCCGGCTAAGGACAGCAATATAGAGTATGTGAAGCTGGAAGAACTGTTCAGACGATCCGACATCATTTCCCTTCATGCCCCTTTAACAAAAGATACCTATCATGTTATCAACAAGGATAGCATTGAGCTTATGAAGGATGGCGTCTACATTGTCAATACCTCCAGAGGAGCCCTGGTGGACAGCGAAGCCCTGCTGAATGCAATTAAGACCGGAAAGATCGGCGGAGCCTGCCTGGATGTGTATGAGGAGGAATCGGATATCTTCTTTGAGGACTACTCCAATGTGGTCATAAAGGATGATATCCTCGCAAGGCTTATATCCATGCCCAACGTGATTGTCACATCACACCAGGCGTTCTTAACCGATGAGGCGCTTAAGAATATTGCAGAAACAACTCTGGAAAACCTGAGGGAATTCTATGAAAATGAAGGTCTCACCAATGAGATTTGCTATCAGTGCACCAGATATGGAAACTGTGATAAAAAAGAAAAAGACAGATGCTTCTGATAAAAGGGTTCAAGCCTTTAGGAGGGCGGTGCAAATGAAGCGCCGCCCTCCGTGGTTACGCCTCCTCTTCCCAAAACAGCTCATCCAACGTCTTCCCAAGGATGCGGCATATAGCTATGCATAGCTTGATGGTGGGATTATAGTCACCCTTTTCGATGGCATTGATGGTTTGCCGCGACACACCCACCGCATCGGCCAGATCTTGCTGAGACATGTCCAAAACCGCACGGGCAGCCTTCAATCTTAAGTTTTTCATAATCTACTCCGTTTCAGCATGTTTTTTATCGTACAGATACTTTGCCACCAGCGTTACATAAATGGGTATCAGCGCGATGACCGCGAACAGGTTCAAACTGTGAGTATTAAAAAGTCCGTTAGTCGCCATGGGAGTTCCGTCAGCCAGGTTCAGCAAGAAGATCATCAGGTTTGCGGCGATAACGATCAGAAACAGGGTGAAGTAGGGGCCTGGCCTGTCCCTGAAGGAGAAGAAGGAATCCGTGATGATGCATATTATGGCAAAGACTGCGATTGCCAGATATAATCCCATAAATGTTCCGGTTGTCGAGTCTGCCCATTGTATTTCGGCCACGTCATTCATGAATGCGGAAAAAAGTGAATATATAACAAATGTCCAGAAAGCGGCCTGGTAGGCCTTGCCTCTAGCTAAACGCTGCCGTTCATCAAATTCCCTATTCCTGGCTCTTCTACGAAGCAGCAAGAAAATACCGATACCAAATGCAATGGTGACAGGAAAAAACAGTATAATCAGCAGATGGTCCAAACTCATTACACTCACCCCT
>JAAYTP010000118.1 GCA_012518025.1 Clostridiaceae bacterium | reverse complement strand
GAATACTCGCTTTCTCCTGAACGGTACATCCTTCGGGAAATTGTTACCTCGGAAAAATCGATGGGAAGTGCTTTGTCGGAATTGTCGATAACCAGGGACACCGATGCAAAGCCCACAGGCTTTCTGTGCTGCGTGCCTGAAAAGATGACATCCTCCATTCGGCTTCCTCTGAGGGTTTTAGCGCTTTGCTCACCGAGAACCCAACGGACGGCATCAGCAATATTGCTTTTTCCGCTGCCATTAGGACCCACTACCGATGTCAGCCCCGAGTTGAAATTCAATACTATTTTTTCGGCAAAAGACTTAAAACCCTGTATCTCAAGGGATTTCAAATACAAATCGTACACCTCAAAACAATGAGTTATTCAACGACCCATATCATTGTACCACAGAAAGGTTATTTGAAAAATAGTTCTATGATACCATAGCTGTCAACGGGTTTATGGGCATAAATTCTTTTGCTGGTTCTGGACCGGATTTCCTTGAAAGCCTTATTCAGATCAGAACCGATCTCAGCATTGTGGCTTATTTTAGCTGTGACAGAAGTATTGCCCTCATTGGCTTTTACAACAGCATAGGTAACAAAAGCATGGTACTCTATGGCAATCAAATAATAATTATAATCTGTGGAGGCGCCGCCGGGAAAAGCGTAACATGAACCTTTATATTCTTATACGATCTGCAGGCTGTAGGTATGAGAATCAGGCCGGCAGATCCTAGCTTCTCTCTTGCAGTCCTATGTACTCTTTGGCCCTCTTAATATTCTTATAGGCCGGCCGTATGATTCTGCCCCCGTTGAGGTTCTCCTCTATAATATGGGCACACCAGCCCACCACACGGGATACCGCAAAAATAGGAGTGTTCATCTCCATGGGTATATCAAGCATGTCATAGACAAAGCCGGAATAAAAATCTATATTGGCACACATAGGCTTGTCGGATTTTTTGATCTCCCTGAATACTTCCGGCGCAAGCTTTTCAACCCTTTTATGAAGCTCATACTCTTCCATTCTTCCTTTCTGGCAGGCAAGCTTTTCGGCCTGTTCACGGAGAAGAATGCATCTCGGATCAGACAGGGTATAAACCGCATGACCCATACCATAAATCAGGCCCGTCCGGTCAAAGGCTTCCTTTCTTACAATCCTGGCAAGATAATCCCTTATCTGGCCATCGCTTCTCCAGTCTTTTACCTCTCTTTTCAGTTCATCCATCATACCAATAACCTTGCTGTTGGCTCCCCCATGCTTGGGTCCCTTCAAGCTTCCAATGGCAGCCGCCAGGGAGGAGTATATATCGGTACCGGAGGACGAAACCACATGGGCAGCAAAGGTGGAATTGTTGCCTCCGCCATGTTCAGCATGCAGCACAAGGGCCAGGTCAAGTATTTTTGCCTCCAGGGGTGTGTATTCACCCGAGGGCCTTAACAGCATCAGCAGGTTTTCAGCAGTGCTCAGATCATACCTGGGCTTATGTATCACTAGGCTTTTCCCGTCAAAATAATGGCACTTTGCCTGATAGCTGTAAGCGGCCATCAAGGGGAATTTAGAGATCAGATTGACGCTCTGCCTAAGAAGATTCTTCACACTTGTATCATCAGGATTATCATCATAGGAATACCAGATGAGGACCAACCTGGCCAACTGGTTCATAATATCATGACTTGGAACGCTGAGAATATTCGTTCTTACGAAATCCTCGGGAATACTTCTGAAGGATGCCAGTACATTCTTAAACAGTTCCAGTTCCCTCTCGGTGGGAAGATCACCATGGAGAAGGAGGTAGGCGCACTCCTCAAAACCAAAGCGGTTTTCAGACAGGAACCCTTCCACGAGATCATAAATATCTATGCCGCGATATGTGAGCCTTCCTTCCACGGGAACCTTCTCATTTTCATCAATAACGTAGGCATGAACATCACCGATCTTGGTAAGCCCAACCAGCACACCCGATCCATCTTCATTCCTCAAGCCTCTTTTCACGTTATATTTACTATACACCCCAGGTCTGAACCTGCACTTGATTTCGGCAGCTTCTCCCCAGATGTGAAAAAAGTTGTCCAGTTCCGTCCGGGACAATCCATTGTACATGAAAGCAACCTCCTTGTGCTAGTGTCCGATGTCTCTATCTCCAATACTCTGATGACCATGCCCATAGTCTCAACCGGCCTGGCTTTTGCAATATTTAGTGATAGTAGGCCAATAGCTTTGTATCATTGTATACAAACCGGTAACATGAGTCAAGAGATTTTGCAATTAACGTTACAAGATACTGCAATTTTGTAAGACTTGCGGCGCTTATCGATTCGCCCTTAAAGACCGTCATCCCAGCCTTTGACCGGATTTATAAAATTGTCTGAACAGATAACATAAACCTTCGAGTTGGGAGATTATATGTTGCCACTTGCAATTCCGACCCGCCAACCTGCTCCTGGAGACTGCAATAAAAACAGAGTCCCAAACGCAAAGAAATCAAAAAACCACACCCTTGGCAGTGGTGCGGCCTATAGAAAACCGATATGTATAAAGATATGATAATGGAGCCTAGTATTCCCTGCTCTTGCTGTACTGGGAGGGCTGCTTTTCCATGCCGATTTTTTTGCCGCCTCGGATCAGAACCGAGTCATATGTGGTATCAACTATTGCCCACCGGTCTTCATCGGCCAGATAAACCTCGTTCCAGGCATGATAGCCTTTTACATTTGTGGAATATCCCTTGATAAGCTTGCAGGGTATACCCTGGCTTCTGAGCATGGCGGCAAAAACAGCGGAGTAGTCATAGCAGATTCCCTTGCCGTCACGGATGATCTCATCTATGTCCGGAACATAGGTGGTTGGAATATTGTTTATCTTATCGTAATCATAGCTGATATTCTCAACTACATAGCGATAGATGGCATCGATTTTCTCCCGGTCTGTAGAAAGCCCCTCAGTAAGCTTCGCAGCTTTCTTGATTGCGTCCATATCCTCGTTCCAGTTCACAGTCTGGATGGAAGCCAAAAAGACCTTCAGGGGGTCTTTTATATCCGCCTCAATGGTCTGGGATTTGGCGGCCCTGTACTTGGTTCCCTGAATATTTTCAAAGATAATAACCTGATAGTTTCCGTTTCCAAGCTGAAGAGGGAAGTATTCAAAGCTGATTCTGCCGAAAAGATCATAGTCGTATTTCCCATCATCCCTCTGGACACGGGTCTTGACCCTTTTTTCGGTTGCAGGTATATAACGGGTGCCTACAGAACCATCCGGAACCCTTGAGTTATCAAACTCATTATTGGTTTTAGGCACCGGACCGCTCATCAGCGTAACACTGATAAGCAGCGCAATCAGCACCTTAAGCATATTAACCCCCTCACACAAAGCAAAATCTGCCATTTCTAGCTATTTATATACCAACTTCTATATAATCATAAACTTAAAATAACCGCTACAATACGGGGACAAAAAAACACGCCAATCACTGGCGCACTGAAACGATCCTTCTCTCGGTCAGCTGAAATAATCTATGATGTCTTTCTGACTTGATTGCCTGCAGATGATAAATATGGTATCGTTCTCCTTCAACACGGTTTGCCCGTTGGGAACAAAGGTCTCATCCCCCCTGATAACCGACATCAGTATGGCTTCCCTGGGCAGTTTCATATCCATTACCTTCTTGTTGCATGCCTGGGATTTCCTCGAAAGAAGCACCTCACTGAGCATCAGGTCACCCTTCTTCAGTTTTGCAAGTGTTTTTACCGCGGCAAAATCTATCTCTTTCTCGATCATCTCGGCTATGGTGGAGGTACTGGAAACAGCAATATCCACTCCCAGTTTTTCAAACACGGCAATGTTCTTGGGGTTATTGACCCTAGCAATGGTTCTCTTGACGTGGAAATTCCGTTTGGCCAGCTGACAGGCTATCAGGTTATCCTGATCCCTTCCCGTTACCGCTATAAACACATCGGCATGCTGGGCACCGGCTTCCGAAAGCAGATTGATATCTGTTCCATCTCCGTGGAGTACCGCCACCTCAAGATCAGCGGCCAGCCTGCTGCAGTATTCCTGATCCTTTTCAATTATGGTAATCCTGTGCTTATTGGGTAACAGTGTTTTCACAAGGTAGTATCCCACCTTGCCGGCACCAATAATAAATATGTTCATAGCAATTATCCTTATTTGGTCTCAAGCAGCTTTATTAATCCATCCTGCCGGCGATTACAAGCTTGCTGTCCTTTTCCACCACCGCATAGGGATGAGCGAAGGTAAAATTACCTCCCTTTATAATTCCAAATATGAACCTATCATCCTGTGGCCTGATATCCATGATCTGACTTCCTACCAGACTTGGGTCAACATCCTCAATACGGAAGGAAAACGTGTTTGACCCTATGGTACAGGTGGATTCAAAATGCTTGCCGGTCAATATGGAGGCAAGTGTCTCGACGCTAAGGTTGGTAGGACATATGGTCTCAAGGCCGAATTGATGAAAGATATCCTCCCGGGCCGGATCGTAGATCCGGGCTACAACCCGGGATATGCCGCATATATCCTTGGCCACCTGGCTCACCATGATATTCATGTTGTCATCCGGGGTCACTGCGGCCAGGGCATCGGCCTGATCAATACCCGCCTTCTTTAGTATGTCCTGATCAATGGGTACACCAACTACACGGAGACCTTGAAAATCGTCGTCAAGCCTTCTTAATGAGGATTCATCACTGTCGATTACGGCAATGTCATGGCCTTCCCGGGAAAGTTTACTGGCAAGGCCTGATCCAACCGTACCACATCCTGCGATGATGATATACATGGTTATTCCACCCCGCTGTTATGCAAGCAATTTGTCAAGACGCTTTTTGATCTCCAGCAGGAAATCACGGGTATTGACCTTTTGGATATTGGGCAGGTTTGACAGAGCTACAAGATCCCCTGTCATAACGCCCTCCTCTATTGTAGTCTTTGTAGCTTCCTCAAGTTTATCAGCAAAATCCATCAGGTCGGTGCAGCCATCAAGCTCGCCTCTTTTTCTGAGAGCACCTGTCCAGGCAAACAGAGTCGCCACTGAATTGGTAGAGGTTTCCTCGCCCTTCAGATGCCTGTAATAATGGCGCTGTACCGTACCGTGAGCCGCCTCATATTCGTAGTAACCCTCAGGCGATACCAGTACCGATGTCATCATGGCCAGACTACCGAATGCGGTGGCCACCATGTCGGACATAACATCCCCGTCGTAGTTTTTGCATGCCCAAATGAAGCCGCCTTCAGAGCGCACAACACGGGCTACCGCATCATCGATGAGAGTATAGAAATAGGTTATGCCTGCATCATCAAACTTGTGGCGATATGTGGAATCAAAGATTTCCTGGAATATGTCCTTGAATCTATGGTCATATTTCTTTGAAATAGTATCCTTGGCAGCAAACCAGAGATCCATCTTCTGATCCAGAGCATAATTAAAGCAAGCATGAGCAAAGCTTTCAATTGAAGCTTCAGTGTTATGCATTCCCATGAGGATACCGGGTCCT
>JAAYTP010000117.1 GCA_012518025.1 Clostridiaceae bacterium | reverse complement strand
TAAATGGTATTGATCATGATGTCTGGAATCCTGAAACCGATCCGGCTCTCTTCCAAAAATATTCTATTGAAAATCCCGGATCGAAACGCGAGAATAAGAGGCAGCTGCAAAAGCAGCTTGGCCTGGAACCGAAGGGAGTTGCCCTCTACGGTGTGGTATCCCGGCTGGATCATATCAAGGGAACCGATCTGTTGATCCCCGCTGCTGAGAAAATCATTAAGAGCGGGGGACAGTTGGTGATCCTGGGCAAGGGCAGTTCTGCTTATGAACGCGCGTTAAAAAATCTGGAAAAGGATTTTCCTGGTCGTATATCAGTTCATCTTGGTTTTAATGATGTATTGGCACGAAGAATCTATGCAGCCTCCGATATGTTTCTGATGCCGTCCCGCTATGAACCCTGCGGTATCGGGCAGCTTATAGCCATGCGCTACGGCTCGGTTCCGGTTGTACACAAGGTTGGAGGGCTGGCTGACACCGTCCGGGATGAGGCGGCTCATCATGGAGCGGGTACTGGATTTACCTATGGTACCGATTCTGCAAATGCCTTTATCAGAGCCATAGCAAAAAGCCTCAGGATGTTTAAGACTGACCGGGAGGGATGGAAGAGGCTGGTTAAGCGAGCCATGTCCTATGATTCCACCTGGGACAGATCGGCAGAATCTTATCTTAGCTTATACCAGGAAGCACTTTCAGAAAGGGCTTTGGGACGGGCCAAAACCAGGCAGGACAGAAAAGATGCAGAGAGCGAAAGGAAGGCAATAACTTGAAATTCGGCAAGATGAGCAAAGCCAAAGTCATAGAGATACTGGATATACTGGAAGAGACTTATCCGCAGGCAAAATGCGAGCTTAATTATGGGACTCCGTTTCAATTGCTGGTGGCCACCATGTTAAGTGCCCAATCCACCGACAGGACGGTCAACCGTATCACAGAAACCCTGTTTGCACGTTATCCGGATTTGAACAGCTTTTTGCCGCTGACCCAGGAGCAACTGGAGCAGGAGATCAAGGAAATTGGACTCTACCGGAACAAGGCGAAGAATATACTGGCCATGTGCAGGGAATTAATCACCCGGTTTTCAGGACAGGTGCCCGCTACACTGGAGGATTTGATCACTCTGCCCGGTGTTGGACGGAAAACTGCCAATGTTGTGCTTAGCAATGCTTTCAATATCCCGGCATTTGCTGTGGACACTCATGTCCTAAGGGTTTCAAACAGAATTGGGCTTGCCCGCAGCAACCGGCCGGATCAGACCGAATCACAACTGACCAGTATCATTCCGAAAGAAAGATGGATAAAATCCCATCACTTGCTCATATGGCACGGCCGGCGAACCTGCGCAGCAAGGAAGCCCAAGTGTGAGATTTGTAGTATTTCGTCGTATTGCGAATTCTATAAAAAAAATATAGAATAAGAAAAGGATGAAAATTACCAATAAAATAACAGGCACACAGTAAGGTGCAGTCATATTAAGGCCGGAGGACTACAATGCCCAAACGCAGACGAAAAAGAAAAGCTATGCCGAAGGATGCCATATTTGTTCTGGATATTGGAACCAGGACTATTGCTGGTCTTGTTGGTATTCAACAGGGACACAGCTTTGTCATCCGTGCAGCTAAGGTGTTGGAGCATGAAGGCCGTGCCATGGTGGATGGTCAGATCCATGACATATCAAAGGTTGTCTCAGGAGTATCCAGGATAAGGGAACAGCTTGAGGAGCAGGTAGGGTATTCCCTGAACAAGGTATCCATCGCTGCGGCTGGTCGTGTGCTTAAAACCAGCAGGGTAAAGGTGGAAAGGGGTCTGGAAGAAGGCAGGGAGATCGATTCCCACCTGGTAGGCGCCATGGAGATGGAAGCCATCCAGATGGCACAAATGCAGATTGACAACGCACCTGCCCATAATGAGGTTGGCCAGTATTACTGCGTAGGCCACAGCGTGGTAAATTATTATCTCAATGATTATGTTATATCCAGTCTTATCGGTCATAAGGGTCAAAAAGCCGGTGTTGAGGTTATAGCCACGTTTCTTCCAGAGATGGTTGTGGAGAGCCTGTATACCGTTATGGAAAGAGCCGGTATGGAAGTGACCTGTCTGACACTGGAGCCCATTGCCGCATTGAATGTAGCCATACCAAAAGAGCTTCGACTGCTGAATCTGGCATTGGTGGATGTGGGGGCAGGTACTTCGGATATTGCAATCACTAAATCCGGTACCATTATAGCCTATGACATGGCTCCCGTTGCAGGCGATGAAGTAACCGAAGCTATCGCCCAAAACTTCCTGGTAGATTTTAATACGGCTGAAAGAATTAAGCTGGAGTTGAGTACCGGTCGAACTGAAATACAGTTTACCGACGTTCTTGATAATCAGGTCACCATCAAGTCCAATGAAGTTGTCAGCACCATCAGGCCTGTTGTGGACCAGTTGGCCGAGACTATCACGGAAAGGATCCTTGAATGTAATGGTGGAAAGGCGCCCAACGCCATCTTTTTAGTGGGCGGGGGTAGTCAGGCCGCAGGGCTGAGCGATGCCATTGCAGATAAAATTGGTCTTCCGCAGGAACGGGTTGCAGTACGGGACAGGAATATAGCTAAGAACATAATTATAGAAGGGGATATGCCCTCCGGGCCGGAGAGCATAACACCTCTTGGAATTCTGGTAACCACGGGTCTTTTCAGGGGTACCGATTTCTATTTTGTTACCGTCAATGGTCAGACCGTTAAAGTGTTCAACTCATACAAGATGCGTGTTGCGGATGTTTTGGCTCTGGCGGGCTTCAATCCGGAGCAGCTTATCTGCAAGTCCGGCAAAAGGCTCAGATTTTTCCTCAATGGAGAAAGCAAGACCCTGGCAGGAGGTATCGGAAAGCCTGCACAGATCAAGGTGAATGGCAAGGAGGAGTCTTTAACCGGCATGGTTTCACCGGGGGACAAGCTGTCCGTCATCCCGGCGGAAAACGGAGAAGATGCCAGAGCTGTTTGTGCTGATCTTCTTGTGGAATTCCCACCTGCCACTCTTAAATATAATGGAGAAATCCATTCCATTCCCCAAAAGACAAGGATAAATGGAGAACCTGCTGACGAAGGTACATTAATCAAAGCTGATGATAATGTCGATATATCTATGGACTATACAATATCTGATATTGCCCATAAATATGGGATAGATTTGGCGCTGTGCTCCTTTGAAATAGACGGGAGGAAAGTAGATCCTTCATACAGGCTTCAAGGGGGAGAGACAATTGAATGCCGCATTAGGGATCTGCCGGATCCTGGATACGAGCATGCCGAACTGAAGGATCCTAACCCGGCAGAGCCTGAAAGGAATGAGAATGAACAGGAGAATCCCGAAGGGAAGGAAGCTGAACCAGGTTCGGGAACTGGTCAGGATAAGTCTGATTTTTGTGAGGAATTGGCCTGTTCCGATGGTCTGGCGGCATCGGGCGATGGAATAAGCGTGACGGTAAATGGGGAAAGAATTCTGTTGCCGCTAAAAGAAGGCCGGACCATATTTGTTGATATTTTTAACCATATAGATTTTGATCTTTCCCAACCGAAAGGGACTATTGTATTAAAACTCAATGGCAGGGATGCAGGCTATACCGATGCGATTAATGATGGTGATGTTATAGAGATATACTGGCGAGGGTAAAAACTCCGTTTAGCGTAAAGGATATGATCCATCCTGATGGAGGTTCACAGTGGATACATTGGAGAATAACCAATTAAGAAAAACACTGGGCAGTTATTTCAGGCATGAGGGAACCATTACGAGGTTCGGCTGGGTCATCATGGCCATTTTGGTTGTCGAGGATTTTGTTGCCAGGCTGGTCACAACACAGACGGTGACTGGTTTTGCCTTGCTGGCTGTACAGTTGGTTTTGTATGCGGGATTTGTCTTGACAGGTGTTCTCAAGCTGAGCCAGATCGGTGTAAGGAACCAGGATCAAAGCTCTCTTTATAAGATTGCAAAATACTTAGAGATAGGTATCATGACTATCTTCATCAGCCTGATGTATCATGGTTCAGTTTTCTATTTTATCGTACTGCTTCCCCTCATCTCCATAATCCTATCAAGAGGATTTAAGGAATCGCTTCGGTACATCCTGCTGGGCTGGCTGACCCAGACACTCTCTCAGTATGCTGTAATATTCCTGTTTAGCGGCCTTAACCAACAGGGATTCTACACCAATCGATTTATGCTCTTTATCAGCATAGCAGTCCAATACCTTTTATTTGCTTTTTGCGGTTACATATTAGGTAGTGTTCACAGGGAATATGTACGGAGTCAGGAGGAAAACCAGATCCTGATTGACCGGCTGGGAGACAAGTATGTGCAGCTGGAGCAGGCTAAAAAAGAAATCCAAAGCCAATACGACAAAATCAGCCAAACCAACGAGCAACTGGAGCAGGCCAATACCAAGCTGACCTCAAGCCTTGCAGAATTCTACACCCTTCAGCAGATATCACAGGCCATCAGCTCTATCTTTGACATGAACGAACTATTAAAATTTGTTAATGATGTGATCATCGGTGTCATGGGTGTTTTCCATTCCACCATCGCATTATGCCATGGACCTCAGAATAATTTAAAGGTGCAGGTTTCCAGTATTTTTGACAAGAAGGAGCTTGCAATAGTCTCAGACTATATTAACAGTGATGTTCTAAAACCCTCGGTAAAGGATGGCAATTCCATGATAGATAATGATGTGAATCCAGATGATTATCCATTTACCAGGGGAAGGAAGATACAGTCCCTCATCTGTGTGCCTCTGATTGCAAAAGGGAATGTGCTCGGCATTGTTCTCATAGAACATGGCATACCCAATGCCTTTAACAGTGACAACGTAAGACTTCTTGAGATTATTTCCCAGCAAGTGGGAATAGCCATCGAAAACGCCCGGCTGTACCAGCAGATGCATGATCTTGCCACACTTGACGGGCTTACCGGTGCATACAACCGTCTGTATTTTCAGGACAACCTTCAGATTGAATTCAAGAAGGCGCAGGAAGGAAACTATGACCTGTCTCTTCTCATGTTTGACATAGACCATTTCAAGAAGTTCAACGATACCCACGGCCATCTCTTTGGAGACCTGGTGCTTAAGAATATTTCAGCCTACATTATGAAGAAGCTCAGGAAGGAAGATATCTTCGCCAGGTATGGCGGGGAGGAATTTGTCATACTCATGCCCCATACCACACTTGATCAGATTGTGGAAAAGGCGGAGGATATCAGAAGGGGTATCGGTTCCATGATGATCTCCGACAGAGTGATCAGCGCTTCAGTTACCATCAGTATCGGTGTATCTTCATACCCTGAGACCGCAGATAATCAGGTGACTCTCATAAAGAGCGCCGATGATGCACTCTATGAAGCTAAGCGACAGGGAAGAAACCGTGTTTGCGTTGCTTGTCCTAAAAGCAGCAAAAAGGCGTAAAACTTTAACTCTTTTATGTTAGCCGAATTGCATGGGAAACCTATTCGCCTTCGCCGAGCACCTTGGCTGCATTCTGCTCTACTATTTCCTGAACCTGCAGCTCTTCGTCAGGTGTCAGCACCTTTTCAAGATCAAGAAGAAGGATTAGCTTATCTCCTAGCTTCCCGACACCTGAAAGGAATCTATGGTCAAAATCTTTAAGGGTTGGTGGGGTATCCACTATATCCTCGTCATTAATCCTGACGATCTCGGTAACACTATCCACCGTAAAGCCCAGGAGCATATCATTCATGTTGATAATAAGCACCTTCGTGTCTTCATCATTGGGCTTTTCAGGCTGGTTGAACCTATTTCTAAGGTTGAATACGGTCAGAACCTTGCCTCTGAGGTTAATAAGCCCTTCTATGAACGGAGGTGTGTTGGGCACCTTGAATACTTCCTGAGGCTTAATTATCTGGAATATCTGGTTTATACCTATACCAAAGTTTTGATCTGCAACGCTGAACTTCACTAGCTGCTGTATTGCCATAGCAGGACACCTCCAATTTCCTTCCTCTCTGTTCTATTTACCCATTAATCATTTCCTTTAACATTTTAAATCAGGTTCTGTAGGAGCCGTTTATCCTGATATAATCGTTGGTAAGGTCGCATGTCCACATCCTGTCTGCCACGGTACCCTGATTCATGTCAAGGGTGATGACCACTTCCGGAGACCTGAGTATTTCAAGAGCCTTCTCTTCATCAAATGGAACACCCATGCCGTTTTTACAGACCATGAGATTCCCCAAACTGACATGCAGTTTGTCAGGGTCAAACTCCGCTCCCGAATAGCCGGCTGCTGTGATAATCCTGCCCCAGTTTGCGTCGCATCCGAAGATGGCTGTTTTAACCAGAGGCGATTTGGCTATGGCATTAAGTATCAGATGGGCTGTATTTCTATCCGGGGCATTTTTCACATGGATTTCTATAAGTTTTGTAGCGCCTTCTCCATCCCTTGCCAGCATCTTGGCCAGCTCGGTGGCCACAGCCCTTAAAGAATTCTCAAAGGCACTGTAGGCAGGTCCTTCATCATCAATTACCGGATTCCCGGCCAGGCCATTTGCCAGGATCAATACCTTGTCACATACGCTGGTATCGCCATCAACCGAAATGCGGTTGAAGGATGAGTCTGCCACGCTTCTGAGGGCTCTGTCCAGCATCCTGCGGCTGATATTGGCGTCGGTGGTTATAACTGATATCATGGTGGCCATGTTGGGATGGATCATACCGGATCCCTTGGCCATACCGCCAATAGTTATTGTGTGCCCATCGTAATCATAAACCAGGGAAGATTCCTTGGGGAATGTGTCGGTGGTCATGATGGCCTGAGCGGCACTGTTGCCACCATCCGGGGTGAGAGACCTGAAGGCATCTGCAAGACCGGCTTCTATCTTGTTCATGTCCAGTCTGTAACCGATGACACCTGTGGAACCAAGAAGCACATCCTCAGCCTCGCAATCGACCAGTCGTGAAACCAGCCTTGCCATTTCAAAGGCATCCCGGTCTCCATCCTCACCAACGCAGGCATTGGCACAGCCGCTGTTTATGGCAACAGCCCGTGCAGTGCCACGGCTGATAGCCTTCATGGACCATTTCAGAGAATGCCCCTTCACCACATTCTTCGTAAATATGCCGGCGCAGGTGGCCGGAACATCGGAAACGACAAGAGCCAGATCCTTTTCACCATTTTTCTTTATGCCGCATGCCACTCCTGCTGCCTGAAATCCCAAAGGTGTGGTTACTCCAGTTTTCCCCATGATACCATCCTCCAAATCTTCCTCTGCTGAAAACCAACAGGCTCTTTTGATTGGTTAGATTATACATTAACCAAAACCGGCAGGCAAGAAGAGGGTTAAGTACAAGAGCAGGACTATAGGCGTCTGATGGTGTAATGATCAGGATTTGCACTTTCTAGCACCGAAGGAAGGTGCGACAGGGAGCAGAATATGGACAGATCATGAAGGGGGCGGGTTATAGCGGTGTAGAAAAGGCCTGCATCGTCGGGATCGGAATAATCATTATCGTTTGGAATTACTATCATGGTTGAATCGAACTCAAGGCCTTTGGCAAGGTAGGCGGGCATGACCATGATACCTTCCAGACCATACTCGAAATCCTCATCCATGAGCCTAAAGGGCAGAGAGGTCTTGTTTGCATGTTTTTTAAGAGCTTTATAAAGAAGTTTTGCCTCTTCAAGGGTTCTGGTGATAATAGCCGCCGTTTTGTATTTCTTATCGGCAAATACAGCTAAAGAGTCTGCCAGGGCATGGCAAAGCCGCGGATAATCACCGCATAGTATAATCTGGGGTTTTTCCCCGTGGCGTCCGAAATACTCGCCCTCAGGCATATTCAGAAAACCTGCGGCAAACCGGTTGATCTCCAGGGTGGAGCGATAGCTTTTATTAAGCTGCATAAACTCATAGTCATCGGGAGAGATCAACCGGGCAATATCATCAAGGCCTCCCCCAGTGGCATAGGGGCTGATATTCTGGTTCATATCTCCAAGAATGGTAATCCCGGTAGACGGGAAAAGCCGTGCCAGACCCTTCATCTGAAGAGGCGAGTAATCCTGTGCCTCATCCACAATCAAATGCTTCACCGTCATATCCGGCATGGTTTCTCCCAGCATCAGTGAGAGATAAAGTATGGGCCCTGCATCCTCAAAGGCTATAATACCGTTGTTAATGTTTTCAAGAGTATAGCTCCTCACTGCACGGACGATGGAGCATTCCAGGCTGTCCTGATCAGCCATACAGGCGTTCCAGGCGGTATCATCTTCAAAAAGTCTCCTGTAAAGGGTGAGGGCACCGACCGAGAACATCCTTTCAATCTGTTTGTTAAGGGGTTCCAACTCCTTCCTGAGTTTAAGCTTTGAGAGAGCCTGAGCCTCCCTGGTGCTGAGGTACCCATCCCCCTCCAGGAGTTCATTGGCCTTCTGACGCTGTTGCTGTCTTTTTAGCGGTTTGATCAAATCATTAATCCTGGTCTCCATTCTCTTGAGTCTGGCTGCAGGGGTCATTCCTGAAAAATCATGATGAAAGAGCTGGGACAGATCCTTTGCTGTTAATAGGGTTTGCTCATTGAAAACGATATCTTCAAACAGGAAAAGATGCTCAATGGCATATTGAAAATAGCGTTCTAACATTTTGAGAAAAGCAATGGAGGACTTAAAGCGGATAACCTCACGAATTGCTCTTCCATAGGACGTGTGTGAGATATTCAGAATTTGCTCCATGAGTTGGGGATGGGTTTGGATTTTTAGATTTCCCACAGGCATGTATTTCTTCAAAATCGATGTAAAGGTTACTCCCTTTATTTCATCCTCACCCAACTCGGGCAGAACATCGGACAGGTAGTCTCCCAGTATATCAGTAGAGGACATGATGACAAGATTTTCTGACTGAATGTGTTTCTTGTGTCGATACAGAAGATAGGAAGCCCTGTGCATGGCAACCGATGTCTTGCCACTTCCCGCAGCGCCCTGAATTGCCAGAAGCCGTGAAGTCTCGTTGCGTATGGCTGCGTTCTGCTCCTTTTGGATGGTGGAAACAATATTTCTTAGTTTGGCTGCTGCATTGGAGGCCAGAATTTCCTGCAGTATTTCATCCCCGATAGCCAGGCTTGAGTCAAAGAAATAGATTAATCGCCCGCCTTCAATCCTGTATTGTCTTTTCAGGGTTAGCTGGCCGCTGATCCTTCCTGCAGGGCACAGGTAGAATGCAGGACCCGTCTCGAAATCGTAGAACAGGCTGCAAATGGGGGCGCGCCAGTCATAGACCAGGATCTTCATGGTATCCTCATCGGTGAGTGAATTGATGCCTATATATATCTGTTCGGGCTCGGTGCCATCTTCGGCAAAATCTATCCTTCCAAAATAGGGTGAAGAAAGCTGCCGATCCAGTCGCACTATATCCTTTCTGGTCTGCTTTGACCAGGAGATATTCTGCTTCAAAAGACCGATGTGCTGCATAAAATCTGAAATGCTCTCCAGATCGGTTATTGCCCGGGATTCCTCCCACATACTCTTGTTTATGTCTGCTTGCTGATGAATCAGATAATCCTTTTCAGCAAGCTTCTTTTTCAGAAGCGACGATATGAATGATAGGATTCTATCCAGGTGCCGGGATTCAGACTTCCAGTCAGGGTGCATAGTAACCTCCTGTGGTTCCTTGGCTTGTACTTATATTATGTGTAAAGATTGTACCAAACTCGTGGAGAATAATACAGTCTTACAACATGCCAAAAAATAGTGTAGAATAAAAATGGAGGAGATGACGACTTACCATGGCGTGATCCAGAAATGGTATGATTTGCAATTATGCCTGTTGGATGAGATAATAATAAGAATGGGCTAATGAAAAATACACTCCGGAGGGATATTCCCCGGAATATTCGTCGAAAATGTGTATCGGAGATGATATCTTTGAATCCCAAACTCAAGGACAAATCAACAGACAGGCTTTTTGAAGCCATTCTGTCATTAGAGACCATTGAAGAATGTTACAGGTTTTTTGAGGATCTTGTTACGGTTGCCGAGATCAAGGCTTTTGCTCAGCGCTTTGAAGTGGCTGGCATGCTGATGGATAAAAAAACATATAAAGAGATTCACAGCAAAACAGGAGCCAGTGAGGCTACCATCAGCCGGGTTAACAAGTCCCTTTTTTATGGTGCGGATGGTTATAAGCTGATTCTGGAACGTCTCAAGGAAAGAGAAAAAAAGGACTAAAGCTTTGCTCTGCTGTGAAAGGATGGAATAGATAGATGGCAAATATTCTGGAAAAGATTTTCGGAAGTTATTCCGAAAGGGAACTCAAGCGCATAATGCCCATAGTGGAATCCATAGAAGCAATGGAACCTGAGATAAGGGCTCTTACCGATGCCCAACTCAGAGCCAAGACAGACGAGTTCAAAGAACGACTTGCAAATGGTGAGACCCTCGATGATATTCTTCCCGAAGCCTTCGCAGTGGTGAGAGAAGCCGCCGACAGGGTTATCGGAGAGAGACATTTTAAGGTTCAGCTCATGGGTGGTATCATTCTTCACCAGGGAAGAATAGCCGAGATGAAGACCGGTGAAGGAAAAACCCTGACTGCAACCCTTCCTCTCTATCTTAACGCCCTTGAAGGCAAGGGTGCCCATCTTGTAACGGTGAACGATTACCTGGCCAAATATCAGGCCGAGCTCATGGGCAAGATTTATAGCTTTCTCGGGCTTTCGGTTGGTGTTATTGTTCATGGCATGGATAATAATGCCAGGCGCAATGCCTACCATTGCGATATCACCTATGGAACCAACAACGAGTTTGGATTTGACTACCTCCGTGACAACATGGTGGTTTACAAGGAAAACATGGTACAGCGCGATCTGCATTATGCCATTGTGGACGAGGTAGACTCCATACTTATTGATGAGGCCAGAACTCCTTTGATCATTTCCGGGCAAGGGGAAGAGTCAACCGAGTTGTACGAGCGTGCCGACAGGCTGGTTCGCAGGCTGAAAAAGGTGGTCTTTAAGGAGACAGATGACAAGCAATTTGCCGATGACGTGGACGCCGATTATATAGTTGATGAAAAAGCACATACTGCCACCCTGACAGCCAGGGGCGTAAAAAAGGCCGAGGAGTTCTTCAACATTGAAAACCTCTCGGATATCGAAAACATGACTATTTCCCATCACGTCAACCAGGCCTTGAAGGCCTACGGACTCATGAAGAGGGATGTGGATTATGTCATCAAGGATGGGGAGATCATCATTGTTGACGAATTCACGGGTCGCCTCATGTATGGGCGCAGGTACAGCGACGGGCTGCATCAGGCCATTGAGGCAAAAGAGGGTGTTAAGGTGGAGCGGGAGAGCAAGACATTGGCCACCATCACCTTCCAGAACTACTTCAGGATGTACCGCAAGCTTGCGGGAATGACCGGTACTGCCCTCACCGAGGAGCAGGAGTTTCGTGCCATATATAAACTTGACGTAATCCCTATTCCCACCAATCTTCCTGTGATAAGGATTGATCATCCCGATGTGGTTTTTAAGAGTAAAGCTGGCAAGTTCTCTGCTGTTGTTGAGGATATCGTGGATAGCCACAAGAAGGGTCAGCCTGTTCTTGTGGGTACCATTTCCATTGAGACCTCTGAGATGCTGAGCAATATTCTCCGTAAGAACGGGATCAAACATAATGTGCTCAATGCAAAGCATCACGACAAGGAAGCAGAAATCATAGCCCAGGCCGGTAAGTTTGGAGCTGTAACCATTTCCACCAACATGGCGGGACGCGGTACCGACATAAAGCTAGGGGGCAATCCCGAGTTCCTTGCAAAGCAGGAAATGCGAAAAATGGGTATGGATGAGCAGCTCATTATGGCCTCGGTAAGCTATAACGAGACCGATGATCAGGAAATTCTCAAAGCCCGCCATATATTCAAGGAACTTCACGACAAGTATAAGGCTCAAATTGACAAGGAGAAGGAACAGGTTATAAAGGCCGGGGGTCTTAAGATCATAGGCACCGAGCGCCATGAATCCCGCCGCATAGATAATCAGCTTCGCGGACGTTCAGG
>JAAYTP010000116.1 GCA_012518025.1 Clostridiaceae bacterium | reverse complement strand
GTGTGGCTCCCGAATGAAGATATGTCCTTGATCTTTTGTATTCGGTAATCATGGATCTTATCTGTGTTGCTATTACAACGAGGGCAGCTATGAATCCTTCTAGGCATTATCAGGTTAATATCCAGTTGGTTATCTTTTCTTCTGTACCCCAACATTTATTATAGAACCGAAAGTAACCGGGATCAGCCGTAATGGTTCCGGTTTTTTCATATCGATATTTATTATTGTACGTTCATTACATATAGAAATGCGTTTATTACATTAGAGGAGCATTAGCTAATAAATATATTACAATAGCATAGCATTCTATGCATGGAATTTAGCGACAACATGCCAAAGACCTGATAAAAAAGTATAATCCTCGTGATATAAACTGAAAAGTTTATGCATAAAAAGGCACCGGACCGGCAGCGGTTCCGGTGATTTTTTATTCAGAAAGAATAAATTAATAACACTTGCAAAATTTAACATTATATGCTAGAATATTTCCAAACAAATGTTCTGTATCGGGGGTATTCTTAATGTTCAGCCGGGTTGCAACCTGTGGCCTCACTGGTCTTGACGGTCATCTAATAGAAGTTGAGACCGACATATCCAATGGCATTCCTGCATTTGATGTGGTAGGCCTGGCCGATACATCTGTGAAGGAAGCCAGGGAAAGAGTGAGAGCCGCCATAAAGAACTCAGGCTTCAAATTCCCGAACCAGAGAATAACCCTGAATCTTGCTCCAGCCGATATCCGTAAGGACGGAACCGATTTTGACCTTCCCATCGCCATCGGTATTCTTGTGGCAGCGAAAATCATACCTGAAGAATCGGTAAAAGGCTATTTCATCTCGGGAGAACTGGCCCTTGATGGAAGCGTTCGCCCCGTGCCCGGTATGCTTTGCAAAGCCATCACAGCTAAGGAACTTAATTATGACAAGATGATGATTCCCTCCCAAAATCTGCCCGAGGTTTCAGTGGTTCAGGGCATCGAATACTTCCCTGTTAATACTCTTAATGAGGCAGTGGCTCATTTTACAGGGCAGGGATGCATAAAACCTGCTGAGCGCATTGAAGTGGGGGAAAGCACAAAGGCAGCATCCGGATTGGATTTTTCAGATGTCCGGGGGCAGAGCCAGGCAAAAAGAGCGTTGGAGGTGGCGGCCAGCGGTGGGCATAACGTCATAATGATCGGAAGCCCGGGATCCGGCAAGACAATGTTGGCAAGAAGGCTTCCCACCATTCTTCCCGATCTTTCCTTTGAAGAATCACTGGAGGTCACAAAGATATACAGTGTAGCAGGGATGCTTCCTCCTCATACCTCCCTGATTATGGAGAGGCCATTTCGTGCTCCCCACCATACCATGAGCTCCGCAAGCCTGGTTGGAGGAGGAAGAATACCAAAACCAGGAGAAGTGAGCCTTTCCCATCATGGGGTACTTTTTTTGGACGAACTGCCCGAGTTCGGGCGTGCAACACTGGATATCCTGCGCCAGCCCATGGAAGACGGATTTGTGTGTATCGCAAGAATCAATTCCACCATTACATATCCTTGCCGTTTCATGCTGGTGGCTGCGGCAAACCCATGCAAATGTGGCTATTACGGTGATCCTGTCAAGCCGTGCACCTGCTCATCCAGAGAGGCAGAACGCTACTTGGGCAGGTTGAGCGGCCCCCTTATGGATCGAATAGATATCCAGGTGCAGGTACCCACTATCAGATATAGCGATCTTGAGTCATGCTCAAAAGAGGAAAGTTCAGAAACCATCAAGAAGAGGGTCAACAAGGCGCGAGCTATCCAGAAGGAGCGTTATAGCGGTTTAGATGTTTTCTGCAATGCCGGGCTCACAGGTGCCTTGATCCGTGAATTCTGTAAGGTGGACGATGAGGGGAAAAAGATTTTAAGGTCGGCTTTTGACAGGCTTAAGCTAAGTGCCCGTGCCCATGACAGGATACTGAAGGTTGCCCGTACCATTGCCGACCTGGAAGAAAGTCCCATAATTCAGTCAGTACACATAGCCGAGGCCATACAATACCGGTCGCTGGACAGGACGGTTATGGCCTGAAAGTGAAAATGGCGCAGGTTGGGGGTGAAGGGTTTGAAGATACATTTACAGAACTGGATACGACTAAATGCTGTTGAGGGGATTGGGATTGCCCGAAAACTTGAACTTCTGCGCATGTTCAAAACACCTGAGGCATTGTTTGAAGTGGACAGAAAGGAATGGATCGGTTTAGGTCTAAGGCCCGACCAGGCAGATTCACTGCTGTGCCTGGAAAAACTTCAAGAGGGTGCAGAAATTTTGAAACAGGCAGAAAGAAAGGGTATAAGGGTCATCCCCATAGACCACCAGGAGTACCCCGAGTTTTTAAGGTATATTCATGATCCGCCCCTGGTGCTCTATGTTAAAGGGGAGATCCCGAAGGGCCTGTGTTTTGGTGTTGTAGGTTCAAGAAAAGCAACAGGATATGGCATGGACGCAGCATTCCGACTGGCATCGGACCTGGCGGGAGAAGGCTGCATCATCGTAAGCGGTATGGCGCGGGGGATAGACACAGCTGCCCATACCGGGGCACTCCATGCGGGGGGCGTGACCATTGCGGTTTTAGGTTGTGGTCCTGATCATGTCTACCCGCCAGAGAACAGGGGATTGATGGACAGAATATCAAAGAATGGAGCAGTTATCTCCGAGTACCCACCGGGAGTAAAGCCTCAAAGCTATCATTTTCCAGTTAGAAACCGGATTATCAGCGGCATATGCATAGGTGTTCTCGTGGTAGAAGCCGGTCAGAAGAGCGGTTCGTTGATAACCGCCCAGGCAGCACTTGATCAGGGAAGGGATGTTTTTGCGATCCCGGGCAATATCAACCATCAATACAGCCAGGGCACCAACAGGCTTATAATGGAAGGGGCGAAGCTGGTTCTTTCGGCGGAGGATATTTTAGAAGAGATCCCATGGAGCCTGTCAGCACTTCCCAGGCATAGAAAAAGCCCGGTACCCAGGGATGATCAATTAACCCATGAAGAGAGTCTTATACTTCAAACCCTTAAGACGGAGGATCTATATCATGACCAGATTGCTGAGAAAACAGGGTTTCCGGGTTATATCCTTTTTAGTTCACTCCTTCAGCTGGAGCTTAAAGGCCTTGTTCGTAAGGATCTGACCGGCAGGTATGCTATTGTTCTTTATTAGTGAATAAACAGGCCGAATACAAAATAGAATGCAATAGAATATGATGGATGGCGGATTTCCATGAAGGTTATATTTATCAGCAGAAGCAACCTGACAGCCATTATCGTAATCATTGCTGCACTGCTCTTTGCTGTTTTAAACGCATTTTTAACTAAGGAATACCTGACTCATGCTTCGGGTTCATACAAGGAGGACATTCCTATCTATTCGGTTGATACAGATGAAAAGAAATGTGCCATCACATTTGATTGTGCCTGGGGAGCCAGCGATATCCCAAATATTCTGGATATCCTTGACAAATACCATGCAAAAGCCACCTTTTTCATCGTGGGAGTATGGGCTGAGAAATATCCTGATATGGTCAAGCTTATGTCCGAAAGGGGACACGAGATAGCCAACCATGGATATGGACATCTGCATATGGCTTCAATTCCGGAGGAGAAGATTGCAGAGGAAATCACCCGCTGTACCGAGGTGCTGGAGAACCTGACGAAACAGAAGGTCAGGCTATTCCGCCCTCCCTATGGAGAGTATAACGCCAGGGTGGTCAGGACCGCCAAGAGACTGGGATATGAAAATATACAATGGGATTGTGATTCCCTTGACTGGAAAAAAGAAATGACCAGGGAAAATATATTGAACCGGGTGATAAAAAGAACCGATAAGGGTTCAATTATCCTGTTTCATAACGATACCCTTTATACCCAGGATGTTCTGCCGGATATTCTTGATGCGCTTACTGAGAGCGGGTTTGATTTTGTAACCGTTTCTGATCTCCTCATCAGGGAACCGTACAAAATTCGTTTTGATGGTAGGCAAATACCTGCGGAACAGGAATAAAAACCATAATTATGCATCAGAATATCCATTGTATACCTGTTCTCAAGGTAATTTCACCGATAAAAACTTGTTTAAGGTATCGATTATTTGGTGAAATATATGATAAAGGATTCAAATCAGTCGGTTGATTCTGTATAATAGTATTGATTGCAGATTCTAAACGGACGGGTTATGGAATAGCATAATAACAGGCAGTATGTTCGAAAATACCAAAGACTTTGAGAGGGGTTGGAGTTTCAAATGACGCCAAACACATCATTGGATAACAACAGTGTGAGTATCTCAGGAAAAGTGATTTCAAGCCCGGAGTTTAGTCATGAAGTATATGGTGAAGGCTTTTACATAACCTATCTGCGGGTTCCCCGGCTGAGTGATACCTACGATGAATTGCCAGTCATATTTTCTGAGCGTTTGGTTGATCCCGAGGAAGTAAAGGTTGACACTTACCTTTCTGTAGATGGTCAATTCAGATCCTATAACAACTATAACAGTAAAAGCGGGCGCAAGCTGATGCTCATGGTGTTTGCCAGGGAGATTGAATTCTATGAAGAGGAGGTGACCCATAAAAACCCGAATAACATTTACCTTAACGGCTTCGTCTGCAGAAAACCCATGTATCGAACAACGCCATTTGGAAGAGAGATCTCCGATATCCTGCTTGCAGTGAACAGAGCGTACAACAAATCCGATTACATACCCTGTATTGCCTGGGGAAGGAACGCCAGATATGCCAGCACCTTCGAGGTGGGGGACAATATCAAGCTTTGGGGCAGAGTACAGAGTCGTGTATATCAGAAAAGATTGTCCGATGATGAGATCGAAGAAAGGGTAGCATATGAGATTTCAGTCTCCAAGATGGAGGTTGTCAGGGAAAACAACAATAAGAGGGAAGAGAAGGGGGATTGATACCCATGATAAAGGTTGTTTGCGGTAGCAAGGGCATCGGCAAGACCAAGTATCTGGTTGCCGGTGCCAACAAGATGCTGGAAGACTGCACAGGAGAAATTGTTTTTATTAACCATGACAATTCTTTGATACACAGTCTAAAACATCCCATCAGATATGTAAACACTTCGGATTTTCCCATAAAGGGCATCAATGAGATAAGTGCCTTCATCAGCGGAATCATTGCTGAGAATTATGATGTAAAAGCAATATTCATGGATGGTCTGGACAGGCACATCAAGGATCAGACCGATATAAGTAAATTCTTTGAAAAAATTAAAGCTCTGTCAGACAAGTATGGAGTAAAATTTGTTTTCAGTATGAGTGGAGATATCAGCGGAACTCCCGATTATGTTATTAAGGAGTATACCTGCTAGCCGATAGACGGGATTTACTTTCAAAGTAAATCCCTTTATAATTGAACTTGGATTAGTGACGAACCAAAAACAGAGACGCTTAATAAAAGAGGTTATTATTATAACTTCTTTTATTATGATTAAAATTCTTCTTGAACCCGAATATTTTTGCTCTTGAGAGGGGTCTACAGAGAGAAATAGGGCGGATTTCAGCCTTGTATTAATTGCGGGGGTAATAAATGTTGAATATCGCATCAGTCGTGCTGTCGGCAGGGCTGAGAAGCTTTGACAAGCTATATGATTATATTATACCGGATCACTTTTCAGCTGAGCCCGGGATGCGCGTCCTGGTTCCTTTTGGTGCCAGGAACAAGCTCCAATCAGCCTGGATAATCCAAATGAGACAGGATGAGACCAAAAGGGAGCTAAAAAGAATCCACAGCATTGTAGATGAATACCCTCTATTGAACCAGGAGATTCTCAAGCTGAGTGAATGGATGAAAAACAGATACCTGTGTACCCGGGGCGATGCCATAAATTGTATGATTCCTGCCGGGGTAAACCTAACCAGACAAAGGATCGTAAAGGCTATTAACTGTGCCCCTTCAAAAAATATCACACCCCTTATGCAGAGGATCTGTGAAGCCGGAAGCCAGGGGATTCTTTTTCAGGAGCTTAGTAAGGAGTTTCCGGATGATCTTGAAGCCAGACTGAAGGAACTGAAGTCAGAGGGCCTTATAGAGATCCATGAATTCTTCCAGCAGCGCGTGGGGCAAAAAAAGCAAAGGGCTGTCTATCCAGTTATTGATGAAACTGAATTCCGGGATCTATACGATGAGGGAAAGGTAAGAAGCGTGTACCAGGCCAGGGTTATGGATTTCCTCTTTGAAGAAGGCTTGTGCTTTATACAGGATCTTTTGCTGATCCCCGGGGTATCCCATGCCACCATCCGTGCCCTACGGAAGAAGGGGTGGGTGGAATACGAGGATGTGGAAGTTGAAAGGGATCCCTTTGAGGCATTAGAGGCCGAAACCGACACGCCCCCAGTCCCCACTGCTGAACAGAAGCGTGCGCTCGATAAGCTGGTTCCGCTGCTAAATGAGAGAAAACTCAATGAGGCTTTACTCTTTGGCGTAACCGGCAGCGGAAAGACCGAGGTCTACCTGAGGCTTATTGAGGAGGTCATACGCCTTGGACGTACTGCCATTGTCCTGGTTCCTGAGATTTCCCTCACACCTCAGATGGTTTCCCGGTTTACGGGTCGGTTCGGTAAACGGGTGGCCATTCAGCACAGCAGGCTTTCCCTCGGGGAACGCTATGACCAGTGGCAGAAGATCCGTAAAGGGGAAGTGGATGTTGTAATCGGTGCTCGCTCGGCAATATTTGCCCCGCTGACAAATCTTGGTATTGTCATTGTGGATGAAGAGCATGAACTGACCTATAAATCCGAACAGACACCGAAATACGATGCCCGCCATGTGGCCAGGGCTAGATGCAATATAAACGGGGCATTGCTCCTTTTAGGCTCGGCCACTCCGTCCATTGAGACATATGCCCGTGCCGAAGCCGGGAAGATCATGCTTATTGAGCTCGCAACAAGAGCCAATACCAGGCCTTTGCCCCAGGTTCATACGGTGGACATGCGTCTTGAACTGAGCGAGGGGAACAGGGGCATGATCAGCAGGGCCCTTGAGGAGGAACTCGTCCGGGCCAAACTGAGGGGCGAGCAGGCCATACTATTTCTTAATAAGCGGGGTTACGCCTCCTTCCTTCTTTGCAGGGATTGTGGATATGTAATGAGATGTCCAAATTGTAGTGTTTCCATGACATATCACAGAAATGACAGGCATGTGATCTGCCATTATTGCGGGTATTCGGTTCCTGTTCCCAAGGTATGCCCGGGATGCAAGGGCGAGCATTTCAAACCCATGGGTTCGGGTACCCAGAGGATTGAGGAAGAGCTGTTAAACCATGAAGCCGGATTTCGTGTGTTGAGAATGGATCTGGACACTACGGGAACCAAGTACGGACACAAACGGATTCTTGAAGCCTTTAGGGACAGGGAGGCCGATATACTCATCGGAACGCAAATGGTTGCCAAGGGACATGACTTTCCCAATGTGACCCTGGTAGGAATACTGGCCGCTGACGCCATGTTGTTTTCAGAGGATTACAGGTCGGCAGAACGAACCTTCCAGTTGGTTACCCAGGCATCGGGGCGTGCTGGAAGGGGAGATAAGGGGGGCAAGGTCATTCTCCAGGCATACAATATAGACGATTATGCCCTTCAGGCCGCAATGAAGCAGGATTTTAAGACCTTCTTTAGCAAGGAGATTCCCATAAGAAAGCAGCTTAACCATCCTCCCTTTACCCATGTGGGCATGGTGATGGTATCCAGCACCAATAACAGCCAGGGCTGGGAGCTGATAAATAAACTGCACAAGACACTTATGGATAAATTCGGGCATCATGAACATATGATGGTATCAAAGCCTCTCAGGGCACCCATTTTTGTCATCCGCAACAGGATGAGATGGCGGATCATTATAAAACATCCTTCCACCAGCCTGATGCTGGAGATAATGCGGTATGTGATGGATATGACCGGCAGGATGAGACTGAAGGAAACAACGGTGAGTGTGGATATAGATCCTGTTAACATGTTATAATTTAATATGTTATGTTTACGAATTCTACGGTATTGGAGGATTAGTATGGCTATAAGAAATATAGTAAAAAAGGGCGATGATGTCCTAAGAAAAAAGAGCAAGGAAGTAAAGGAGATCGATGACAAGATACGGGATCTCTTTGAAGATATGAAGGAAACCATGTACGGGTGCGGGAACGGAATCGGCCTTGCGGCTCCCCAGGTGGGAATTCTTAAAAGGATGATTGTAATTGATGTGGGAGAAGGTTTGATGGAGATCATCAACCCTGTCATCCTGGAGCATGAAGGGGAGCAGCTGGAGGTTGAGGGCTGCCTGAGTGTTCCGGGCGTGTATGGCGAAGTAAAACGTCCTGAAAGAATTGTTGTTGAATATACCAATATTGATGGAGAGAGAGTAAAGGTGGAGGGAACAGATCTTCTGGCTCGCTGCCTAAGCCATGAGATTGATCATCTGGATGGGATACTTTTCACCGATAAGGTTGTCCGCTACGTTGAACTTGAAGAGGAAAAGGAATAGTTATATATGAAAATCATCTTTATGGGAACCCCGGATTTTGCAGTTCCCAGCCTGAAGGCATTAGTTGAAAACCAGTACAATGTGATCTGTGTGGTGACCCAAAAGGACAGGCCAAAGGGAAGGGGATACAAGCTTGTTCCTCCCCCTGTCAAGGAATATGCCCAGGAACAGGGGATCATGGTTCTGCAACCTGAAAGGCTCTCAAAAGAGCCCGAAACCATAGAAAAAATCAGGGAGTTGAACCCTGACCTTATGGTTACCTGTGCCTTTGGGCAGATTCTGCCCGACAGCCTGCTGGCCATACCCAGGTATGGAACTATCAATGTCCATGGTTCATTGCTTCCCAGATACCGTGGAGCGGCTCCCATTCAATGGGCTGTTATAAATGGCGAAACCAAGACAGGTATTACCACCATGCTCACCGATTCCGGTCTTGATACGGGGGATATGCTCTTGAAATCAGAAATAGAGATTCATGATGATATGACAGCAGGCGAGCTTCACGACAGGATGTCATTACTTGGGGCAGATACCCTTATACAGACCATTAAGAAGCTGGAAGAAGGTACCTTAAAGCCCGTTCCGCAGGATGACAGTCAGGCCACCCTGGCTCCGAGGATCACCAAGGAAACAGGAAAGATTGACTGGTCATCCAATGCCCGGGATATTCATAACCTTATTCGGGGTACAACACCCTGGCCAGGTGCATATACCTTTCTTGAGGGTAAAAGGGTCAGGATCTGGCGATCGGCCGTATTGGATCTGGCCGGAGATACCGGAGATCAAGCTTTTCCGGGAACCATTATCGGGCTGGATCAGGAGTCCATGAGGGTTAGCACAGGTAAGGGAGTTCTTGAAGTATTTGAAATCCAGGTGGAATCGGGCAAACGCATGACCCCGTATCAGTACGGTTTGGGTCATGATGAATTAAGGACGGGGATGAAACTGACATAATATGAAACATAGAGCTTACAGACTAATGTCCATTTCAGCGATAATCATTTTTCTGGCCACATTCCTGATGGCCTCATGCAGTTTTGGGAAGAAGCCTTCCGACCCTTCCCATACTCCGGGGACATCTACAGGGGCAACTCCCACACCGACAAGCAAGGATCCGCCGGAAGACAACAATGGTGAGAATCCTAAGGAAGATCCCACCATCCCTTCGGATCAGATGATTCAGAATCTGATGGATTCCATGACCCTTGAGGAAAAAATTGGCCAGATGCTTTTTTTGGCCTACAGATGGAACCAGGATGGGGAAAGCGTCCTGGAAATGGACAATGTCTTAAAGGACACCCTTTCAATATATGCTCCGGGGGGATTCGTTCTTTTTTCAGAGAATATAGAAAGCATTGACCAGACAGTTGCCCTGATCAATAGTTTGCAGGCACAGTCAAAGATCCCCCTTTTTATTTCTGTGGATGAGGAAGGGGGACTGGTTACACGTTTGAACAAGGCGCCTGAGCTTCATTCCACAAACATGCCTGATGCCTATACCATTGGCCTGACCAATAAACCTGAGTATGCCTATTTGGCTGCCAGAGCCGTTGGGGCTGAGATCTCAAGCCTGGGCTTTAATATGGACTTTGCGCCCGTTGCCGATATTTTTTCAAACCCGGAAAACAAGGTTATAGGAAGGCGGGCATACGGAACAGAGCCGCAACTGGTGTCAGTGATGGTAAGCAAAGCAGTTGCTGGTTTTGCGGACCAAAACATCATTCCCGTGCTGAAGCATTTCCCGGGACATGGTGATACCGCAGAGGATACCCATACCGGTGCTGCATTTGTGGACAATGATTTGGAAAGGCTTATGAGTTTTGAGCTTGTTCCCTTTAAGGAAGGGATTGAGGCTGGAGCAGATGCGGTGATGGTAGCCCACATAATTCTGCCTAAGCTGATGGATGACCCAGTACCTGCCACCCTTTCAAAAGAAGTGGTTACAGGTATTTTAAGAGAAAAACTGATGTTTGATGGCGTTATTATCACAGATGCCATGGAAATGAGTGCGGTCTCAACCTATTATGATGATGATGAGGCAGCGGTTATGGCTGTTCTGGCCGGTATAGACATGATATTGATGCCCCGGTCGGTCGAAGAGGCCTTTTGCGCCATCCTGTCAGCGGTGGAAAATGGTGTTATTACAGAGCAGAGGATAGATGAATCGGTATACCGCATCCTGCGGCTTAAGGAAAAATACGGGATTCTGGACGGCAGCATCCAAGGTCCCGATCCGGAGCTTACCCTGGGATGCCCCGAGCACAAGGCCCTGGTCCAGGAGATTAAAAGCGCTGCAAAACAGGATTGATCACCCGGAATATAGGCGGAGGATGCCTGGATTTACGAAAGGTTGATTTCATGAGAATGCTTCTTCATATATGTTGCGCACCCTGTTCAGTGGCTATAGTTGAGAAGTTTTTAGCTGAGCAGAAGGTAGAGATTGAAGGATTGTACTTTAATCCCAACATCCATCCTAAAGAAGAGTTTGACAAAAGAAAGGATTCGGTTCTAGCCATGTCGGAGGACTATGGAGTGCCCGTTACTATAAATGAGCTGAATCAACTGGACTATTGGCGGGACACCCTGGAGCCGGACAAGTCTCAGCGCTGTTCATACTGCTATGGGGTAAGGATGGATGAAACAGCCCGTTATGCTGCTAAGAATGGGTATGATGTCTTTACGACAAGTCTTCTTATCAGCCCCTACCAGGATCATGAACTGATTATCAGCATGGGGGAAAAGGCGGCATCACGTCATGGCGTAAGGTTCTATTATGAGGATTTCAGGCCTCTGTACCGCAAAGGAAGGGAGAGGGCAAGAGGGAAACACTGGTATATGCAAAAATATTGCGGATGTTACTATTCTTATGGTGAATCTGACCACCCCAAAAAGCCGATATACTTTATAGAAAACAATCTGTAACAAAGATGTATAGTTATTGACTTATTTCGCCAGCGAAAAAAGTGGTAAACTATATATGTACGAAAGAAAAACCTCGAGGGGTGCGAAGAATGAAGAAGATCCTGTCTGCATATCTCTTTGTCGGTTTTATTCTCTTATTCTCAGCCGGTCTTTTGCTAAATGCCCAGGCTGCTTCCGGAATGGAGAAAACTGTATCGGGCTCTGTCAGCAAGCTGGCATATAATCAGTCCGGTAGCACTGAAGAAATCAGGATTTACACATCCAAAACAACTATACTCAGAAATTTTGTTTTAGAGCCAAATTCAGATTGCAAGAATTACAGGATAGGTATAGAGATTGCTGATGCCGTCATTCACCAAAATGGTGCCTTTGACGTCAACCAGGGTTCTGTATATCAGATTCGATATGCCAACAAAAAGGATCCCCAGGCAGCCAGCATAGTAATCGAAACCACAAAAAAGCCTGATTATACCATAACACCCTCCGGGGATGGGAAATACCTCTCGGTAGTGCTAAAAGGCGGCGTATCAAATCAGCCTTCTCCAAGCCCGGCACCCTCGCCCACACCGGAGCCAACAACAAACCAAACCGTGCCAGTCACAAATAATACCGGGAGCACCTCTGTCGGAGCCGTAACAAAAAATGGTGCGATTTCTCTGAGTATACAAGGAGACACCTGCCTGGTAAAGTTTGAAGGTATTAATCTCAATTCACCCTTCGGCTCAACAGGAAAAGTACCGTCTGTTGAATTAAGACAGAAGGAGAGGATACTTCAGATCACACTGCCCGGAAAGGACAGCAGGATCAATGACGGAATCATTACGGGCAATAATGTGGTGTACGGTATTCTTGTAAACTACAACCAAAAGCTTAACAGTACCATTATCCGTATTGTGTATGACGATGCCATAACCTATACCCAGGAGGTATCCGGTGGGAGTACGGTTTTGAAAATCAAAAATTCCAGCACAGGAATCTCCGGATCCACGGGTAACACAGGAAGTACGGGAGGCACATCTACGCCTTCTCCAAGTCCTTCGCCTTCTCCAGCCCCTTCCCCGACACCTGCTCCATCATCAGACAGCGAGCCCAGCAGGGGAGGCAGCAGCGACAGGGGCGGTACAGTCAATATCCAGGCTGGTGACGGTGATGATGTTGTTTTAAGGATCACCGGAGCCAATATAGTAGGCAAGTACAGACAGTATGCAGATAAGATAATAACCGAAAATGACGCAGCCAGAAACTCATATGCTTTCATGTTCCCTGCCGAACTGATCGACCTGGGACAGGGCAGTATCAATGTAAATAGTGCAGTGGTAAGCACTGTGACCACATTGACCACGCCCTCCAACTCATTCCTTCAGCTTCACAAGAAGGATGCATCCAAGGGGTTCAGCATCGTTGAGGGTTCTTCTGCCAATGAACTTCTGGTAGTGGCAAGATCTCTTGCTGAGGATTCCCCAAGCACTTCTGTTAGTAATCCATCAAGCAAGGCAAAGGGAAAACTGATTGTTCTTGATGCGGGGCATGGCGGAAGTGATCCGGGCGCGGAATTCAGCGGTTTACTTGAAAAAACCTTCAATCTTGACATCACGCTGAAAACAGAGGCCATCCTCAAACAGAAGGGGATCAATGTGAAGCTTACCCGAAGCAATGATGTTTTTGTGGGGCTTGAAGAAAGGGCTGAGCTGGCTAATAAGTGGGGAGCCGACCTGTTCATCAGCATCCATAACAATTCCATGCCTGCCGGAATGAAGGGATCCATGTCCTTCTACTATCCCACAAGCTATAAGGGCAAGACCTACGCAAAGATCATTCTGGATGATCTGTATAATAAGCTGAACATGGGAGCCATGGGCAGCAATGGGCTAAAGGGTGCAGATTATGTGGTTTTGAGAAAGACCAAAATGCCTGCCGTTCTTGTGGAAGTTGCCTGCATGTCCCATCCCGATGATCTTAACCTGCTAAGAAGCGAGGCCTTCAGGCAGAGGGTTGCTGAAAGCCTGGCAGACAGCATAATTAAAATACTGAATCAGATGTGATATATAAGCATGCGGGGTTATAACCCATGATTGACATGGCTTCCTAAGGATGATCCATGGGCTGGATTTAAGTTTATGATTAAAGGTTTTCATACAGGCGTGAGTATGCCGGTATGGAAACCTTTTTTATACCATCAATTCTTCCTGTCAAATACCAAAGTCATCCAATGATTATGCTGGATAAGCAGACATACATATGATAACATTAATGAATAGAAAAAATATGAGGATGTTTGATTATGGAAAGCGGCAGGTATGACGGACGTAAAAGTGACGAAATGAGAAAGGTGACCATAACCCGTGATTATACAAAGTATGCGGAAGGTTCGGTGTTGATTGAATTTGGGGATACCAAGGTGATCTGTACCGCCTCGGTGGATGATAAAGTGCCTCCCTTCAAGAAGGGCTCCGGTGAAGGCTGGGTTACTGCCGAATACGATATGCTGCCCCGTTCTACGGCAAGCAGGAACAACAGGGACAGGAATATCCTAAGGATTAATGGCCGGGCTAATGAGATTCAAAGGCTGATCGGCAGAGCCCTTCGGTCGGTGATAGATTTTAAGGCCTTGGGGGAAAGAACCATTATAATAGACTGTGATGTGATCCAGGCCGACGGCGGCACCAGATCAGCTGCCATTACCGGCGGTTTTGTGGCTCTTATGGATGCATGCAGCTATCTGGTCAATGCTAATATCATTAAGGAGATACCAATCAGGGATTTTGTGGCTGCCATCAGCGTGGGCTATGTCAACGACAAAGAACTTTTGGATCTCTGCTATTATGAGGATTCCCGTGCCATTGTGGATATGAATGTGGTGATGACATCCACAGGCCGGCTGATAGAAGTGCAGGCTACCGGTGAGGAATCCCCCTTTGATCGCAAGGTACTCGATCACATGCTGGATCTGGCTGAGAAGGGGATAAACGAACTGGTTTCTATACAAAGGCAGGTTTTGCTGTCCAAGAGCTAGCAGGTGGTCAAATTGAAGAGAGTGATTATAGCCACTAGGAACAGAGGCAAGTTACAGGAGATCAAAAATCTCCTTCAGGGAACGGGCTGTGAGGTTCTTTCCATGGATGAGGCTGGAATCCACAAGGATATAGCGGAGGATGGCGTAACCTTTGAAGAGAATGCGCTCATCAAGGCAATTGCCATTCAGAGGATCACCGGGGGCATCGTCCTTGCGGATGACAGCGGGCTTGAGGTCGATTTTCTCAATCATGCGCCCGGTGTCTATACCGCCCGTTTTTTGGGAGAAGGTGCTCAGGATGCCGATCGCTGCTGTGGGCTTCTCAAGCTGATGGAGGGTATACCTGATGAATACCGGAGTGCAAGGTTTGTTTGTTCGGCAGCCATCGCCACAGGTGATGGAGAGCTGACAGTAAGGGGTGTCCTTGAAGGCAGGATTGCCTTGCGGGCTGCCGGAAGCAATGGTTTTGGGTATGATCCGGTTTTCCTGGTTCCTCAGTATGGCAAAACCCTGGCTCAGTTGGATTCTGAGATAAAAAACAGGATCAGCCACAGGGGAAAGGCATTCAGGGAGATCGCTGAGCGCATAAAGGAGCTCACCAGATAAGGCTGGCATAACAGAACAGAGAAGGAATTATTGGAGCAGATGAAACTGTTTTTAGTCATAAGTGATTCCCATGGGGATACAGTATCTCTTAGAAGAATAGTCAACCAGTATCCCTCAATTCAATCCATCATCCATCTTGGTGATTATTACAGGGATGCCATAAGACTGAAAGAATTCTATCCG
>JAAYTP010000163.1 GCA_012518025.1 Clostridiaceae bacterium | reverse complement strand
TTTTAACCGACAGAGGATCCGTCTCCTTCCATTGGCCTTCTTCGTAATAACGGCCTTTGGCGGTAACTTCACGGATATTGATTTCGGGATTGAAATTGGTGGCGAAAGGATATCCATGGTCCCCTGCATTGGCGTCCAGGATATCTATGAAATGAATCTCATCAAAATAATGTTTTTGGGCATAGGCACAGAATACTCCGGTTACACCGGGATCAAAACCGCATCCCAGTACGGCTGTAATACCCTTTTCCCTGAACCGGTCTCTGTAGGCCCACTGCCACTTGTATTCGAACTTTGCGGTATCCGGAGGCTCGTAATTTGCCGTGTCCAGATAATGAACCCCGGTTTCAAGACAGGCATCCATAATGGCCAGATCCTGATAGGGCAATGCTACATTGATGACGACATCGGGCTTGAACTCGTTTATCAGTTCTGCTACTTCTCTTGCGTTATCCGCATTCACCTGCGCTGTCCGTATCTTTGTCCTGCCTCCGTCCAGCTTTTCCTTCATAGCATCGCATTTAGACTTTGTTCTGCTTGCTATAAGGATCTCCTCAAACACATCAGGATTCTGGCAGCATTTGTGGACAACCACATTTCCCACGCCGCCTGCGCCAATAATAAGGGCTTTTCCCAATTCCAAATACCTCCGTTTCACAAAAAATAACAGGAGCATTATACAAAATGGGGGTGGTAACATCAAGCCATTTTGCAAAAAAATTTTGAACCGGGCTGGCGTGGCACGCTAAAACAGGGGTCAGCCAAAAGGCTGCCCCTGTCAGTGAGCTTTTACAGGACTACTTGAGATTTATTAAATCGTTCAGACAGTTTTCACAGATCAGCTTGTCTTTCTTCTCAACTACATTCTCTGTGGATTTACAGAAAGTACATCTGGGCTTATATTTCTGAAGAACGACGTAACAGCCGTCCACTTTCAATTCCATAGCATCCCTGATGTCTATCCCCAGTCTTCGCCTGAGTTCTACAGGTAACACGACGCGTCCAAGTTCGTCCAGTTTTCTCACAATACCAGTTGATTTCATGGCTACCTCCTCTAAAATGTACACTAAAAGCAATAATACCCTTTTTTCATTGTCAATAAACAATCCAATTTCATACCGGTCAACCTGACAGGACAGATATTGTAACTTACATGGCTATTTTTTAGTCCAGAAGGTTCCATCAGGATCTACGATGATCTTGCCATATATCTTACCCCAGGATTTCATGCCCATTAAGGACAAGGTGATATCCTCACCTTCTATTTCATACTCGCCCTCCAGGACAGTGTCTCCCCGGTTTACGGTAAATACGTTATTGTCTTTTAATTCGATATAAAAGGATTCATCCTCTTCGTGGTAGTATTTTCCCGTGTGGTTGGATCCGCAGCCGGTAAACAGCATCATCAGCATGCTTATCACGATGATCAAAGCAGTCGTACGCAATCTCATAATCATTACTCCCTTGTACAAAGCTATAAATATCATATATTAGCGATTCAAATTGTGCAATGAGGTATATTAGTCCAAATAGGACTCTTTTTATGCTCTAGTATGACAACCACTCTATTTTGTGCCTTTTAGCCACTTCTTGAGCAAAATAAAACCGCCTAGAACTCTTGTTCTAAGCGGGCTTTCGTTGGTGACCCACCGGAGACTCGAACTCCGGACACCTTGATTAAAAGTC
>JAAYTP010000115.1 GCA_012518025.1 Clostridiaceae bacterium | reverse complement strand
TGCGATATTATCGAAGAGGTCTTTGGTGTCTATATAGATGATTATGTTTATATGAAGCCCTCCAGCTTCGTCCGCATAGTGGACTATTTTGGCGGCGTGGACATCGAGGTCCCCTACCGTATGAAGTATAACGATCCTTTGCAGAATTTCTCAGTGGATCTTAAGAAGGGCTTTCAGCACCTGGATGGAAAGCAGGCCGAAGGATTTGTCAGATTCAGACAGGGCTATGACGAAAACGGGAAGTTCAGAGGCATAGGCGACCTGGAACGAAAGCAGAATCAGATCAATTTTGTCAAGGCATTCTTAGATCAGCACATGACCCTTGGCAATATTGGCAAAATTATCTCTATTGCTGGAGATCTGGATGAGTATGTGATCTCAAGCATTGACCGTGCAGAGGAGACTGCGGAGTACGGTAAACTTGCTGAAAAGCTTTACAAAAATAAATTCGCAACCCAGTCTGAAGAAATCGAGTGTGAGGATATTACCATAAATAAGGTTTATTACCTGAAGCTGAAGACAGAAAGCAAATAGATTCATACAGGCTGTGCCTCATAGACATTAGCCGATATAGACCTTGAAGTACGAGGAGGAACAACAAAAATGCTTGAACAAATAAGCGAACTGATAACAGCCCTTTCCAATGGTAACATGGATGTTGCAGCTAAGATCGGGCAGGACTTTCTGGGTATGCTTGTCATGTTTGCCATCGGCGGCATTCTGATCTACCTGGCCATTAAGAAGGACTACGAACCCGCTCTGCTCTTGCCCATAGGATTCGGTGCCATCCTGACCAATATACCCATGACCAATATCTTTACAGGTCCCGACGGGGAAACAGGAGTGTTCGGGTTTTTATACAACAACACCATTGCCAATGAGCTTTTCCCCGTACTCATCTTCATCGCTGTAGGCGCCATGATCGATTTTACTCCCCTGTTCCAGACACCCTTCATGCTGTTTTTTGGAGCTGCTGCTCAATTCGGCATATTTGCCACCATGCTGGTGGCACTGCTGTTCGGCTTCACTCTTCCCGAAGCGGGAGCAATCGGTGTTATCGGCGCAGCGGACGGCCCCACCTCCATCTACGTTGCCAATGCCTTCAAGCTGGACAAAGGCCTCATTGCGGCTATCACCGTTGCTGCCTATTCATACATGTCGCTGGTACCCATCATCCAGCCTCCTGTCATCAAGCTTTTAACCACTCCTGAGGAAAGAAAGATACGCATGAATTTTGACCAGCGAAAGGTCAGTAAACTGGCAAAAATCCTTTTCCCCATTCTGGTTACTGTAGTGGCGGGCCTGATCGCCCCGGAGAGTGTAGCTCTGGTTGGAGCCCTGATGTTTGGAAACCTTATCCGGGAATGCGGCGTACTCAACAGGTTATCTGAGACAGCCCAAAATGTACTGGCCAATCTGGTAACCCTGCTGCTGGGCATCACCATAGGTACCACCATGACGGCCTCTTCCTTCCTTAACTGGAAGACACTTGTGATCATGCTGATGGGTTTGGTGGCCTTTATCTTTGATACCGCCGGCGGTGTTTTGTTTGCAAAGTTCATCAACCTTTTCAGGAAGGAAAAGATCAATCCCATGGTTGGTGCAGCAGGCATATCTGCCTTTCCCATGTCGGCCCGTGTGATTCAGAAAATGGCCAAGGAAGAGGATCCCATGAACTTTGTTCTGATGCAGTCGGTTGCGGCTAATGTATCAGGTCAATTGGGATCGGTGGTCGCCGGAAGCATGATTCTTGTTCTGGTAGGCCGTATTATCGGTTTGGTATAAGCTTTTTTCGGATATTAGATTTTTGATTAAGCAAAGGATGATGATAAATTGACCGAGGAAATAATGCATGGATTAAGAGTCACCGGATTGGGTCTTTTGGGCGTATTTGGTGTTCTGATCATCTTCTATATTGTTGTGGTACTGCTGGGCAGGATCAAGGCTAAAGAAGAGGAATAAACCAGTCTCCCCTTCTTTACAAGCTTTCTATCAGCCCTGCTTTTCTCAATACTGGTGTCAGCTTTGCCACCAGTATTGATGCCGGATAGAGGGTCAACAGATCGCCGCCTATTGTCATGATGAACCCATAATAGACTGCCTGCCCCAATGGCATGACATTCTTAAGATAGAGATTTGTCATCAGATACAGGTAGGTGACACCGCACAGATAGGTTACAGCAAGACCTGCAAGGATGCATACAAAAACCCTCATGATTCTGAGCTCTTTAAGACTTGCCACGAGCCAACCGGTGAGCCAGGCTGAAAAGACAAATCCAATAAGATAACCAAAGGTTGGCTGGAGTATATATCCTATACCTCCACCCTTCGTGAATACGGGTATCCCCAGAAGGCCAACGGCAATATAGAGCAACTGTGCCAGCATACCCCTTCTTGCCCCCAGCAGGGCGCCGGACAGAGATACAAAAAAGGTCTGCAGTGTAAACGGGATGAGGGGCAGCGGCACTCTGATGAATGCGCCCACAGCCGTCAGTGCTGCAAATAAGGCTATTTGGGCAAGATCTCTTGTGCTCAGTTTTTTAGCCATTCCTGTACTACTCCTTCATACAGAATTATTATTGCCTACTTACGAGATTGCTTCGTCGGATAAGCCCCCTCGCAATGAAGTGGGTATATGTCATTGCGAGCAACATTCCTCACAAGTCCAACCTCTCACATCCAGAATAATAAATGAAGAGCCCTTGATTGTCAACCTGTTTTTTATATGGTTAACAATCAAGGGCTCTGGTAACTTATCATATCCTTAACCAAAGTATCAGCCTCTATTTTGCCATGATTTTATATGAACCCATCTCAAGATTGTAAAAAAGATAAATACCCTTATCATTGGTCCTGGTGACCTGAAGAGGTGTATTGTCATTGCTGAACAATATCACCACGGTATTGGGTACGGGGTTTTCTTCGCTGTCAGTTATGACTCCGAACACAGTTCCTTTAAGCTCTTTTCTTTTAAGATATATGGTTTCAAGTATGTAAACCGGATTATCACCAGCAGGTTGAAATACCCGGGAATAGGTCTCATGGACAGCCGACTGGCAGGTAATCCTATAGGTTCCGGATTCAAGACCGTCAAACAGGAAGCCCCCTTCCTGATTGGTCAGGGTTGTTTCTTCCCCCTTGCCCTTGTCCTCCCGGGACAGAGTTACCCTGACGCCCTGGGCAGGTTTTTGGAAAAAGTCCCGTACACAGCCATACAGAACAATGCCTTTTGATTCAGCGGGAGACAAAGCTATGTCCACTCCCTTCTTTCCTATACAAGTCAGATTTATCAAGTCGCTGGTATAGGTGCAATAGCCCTCCTTAGCTACAAGTATTCTGCATGAGGAAGAAACTCCCATGGGTATGTTGAAATGACCCATGCCGTCTGAATAGCCCTGGTTTATGGAATTGAGTGCATTATCCGTCAATTTGATACATGCACCTTCTATAGGCTTGCCGTTATCTTTATCTGAAACAAAGCCTGTCAGGCAGTTTTCATCATTCCTGGGTTCGCTTACCGCCATGATTTTACATATGTCATCATTCTCAAATGTTACTGAGACGGTTTGCGATACTATGGGCGGCTTTGCCTGATCCAAGACAATACCCCCTTCTCCAATCTATCTGCTCAAAACATTATATGAGCACCCAGGCGGGCTTGTTACCTGCATCAATTCAAAGCGGTTTTATGCGCTAAACATGTCCGTAAACCCGCATAAACGTTTCTTTGCAAACCATTGAGTGTTATATTATAATGACTGGTATCAGCGTGAATTACATAGATTATCAATGACAACAGTAATACCCGTTGACTGAACGGAGGTTCGAATCCTTGCGACTGAAGCCAAAACCCGGCGATTTTTTTATTATACTGTTTATAGCGGCAGCTGCTCTCATCCTGCTGTTCACGCTTCGGCAGGCCGACTCGCAGGAAAAAACCGCATTGATCATTCAGGATGGAGTTATTATAAAGCAGATACGACTGGATACACTGGAAAATACCGAAATCATCGAATACCCCGGAGAGTATCCTGGTGTGATTGAGGCACAGAAGGGCAGGATCAGGTTCAGAGAGGCAGCCTGCCCCGATCAGGTATGTGTGGGCACGGGCTGGATATCCAGGAATGGACAGATCGCCGTGTGCCTGCCGGACAAGATTCTTATCAAGATCACTGGCACCGATTCCATTGGGAACGATACCGATATCATTCTACATTAACACTGCCCCATCGGCATAAACGAGGAAAATATGAAAAAAATTGCGCTTAACGGGTTACTGATATCACTTGCGTTGGTATTGTCCTATATAGAAAGCTTGTTTCCCACAAGCCTTATCATTCCCATCCCCGGGGTAAGGCTCGGACTTGCAAATATTGTGACCATGTTTGCCCTGTTTTATTTGGGCTTTGTGTCGGCTATGACTATCTCGGTACTGAGATGTGTTTTGGCCGCCCTGATGTTTGGGGGCTTATCGTCCCTGATGTTTTCGCTTTCGGGGGCATTATTGGCACTCATTATCATGCAGGTGCTGAAATATGGCTACAACAAACTGTTTTCCATATTGGGGATAAGCATTGGAGGTGCGGCAGCCCATAACACCGGACAAATTCTCATGGCAAGCCTGATGATGCGAAATACAGCCATCTTCGCCTATCTTCCCATTCTTCTGCTTGCGGGAATGGTCATGGGATTTGTTACCGCGGTTGTGGCCCAAAACCTTTTTTATTTAGTCGATAAAACTCATGTGGTAAAACACCTGGGTTAGGAAAATAATATGTTCTGTATACATAGGGAAAGGAGTGCAGCCATGTCTAAGAAGGTTCTGATTGTCGGGGCAGGCTATGCAGGTATAGAAGCTGCTCTAACATTGAACAAAAAGAAGAGGAAAGACAGGATAGATATCACACTGATAGATAAGAACCCTTATCATACACTGCTCACCGATATTCATGAGGTAGCGGGCAACCGCGTTCCGGAGGAGGCAGTACGCATCCCCTTAAAGAGCATATTCAAATATACCGGCGTCAATCTGGTGATGGACGAAATCAGGGACTTTGATCTGGACAACAACACCCTGCGCTCTGAGAAGAATGCATACCAGTATGATTATCTGATCCTTGCCATGGGAAGCTGTCCCAATTTCTGCGGGATACCCGGTCTTGAGGAGCATGCCTTCACTCTTTGGTCCTTTGATGATGCGGTCAGAATCCGTGAGCATATCAAGAAAGCATTTATACTCGCAGAGCAGGAAAAGGATCCGGAAAAGAGAAAAAGGCTTTTGACCTTTGTTGTGGCCGGTGCCGGATTCACCGGGGTTGAAATGATTGGGGAACTGGCCATCTGGAGCAGATCCTTATGCAAGGAACACAACATCCCCAGAGAGGATGTCCGTCTGGTAATTGTAGACATGATGCCCCGTATCCTGAATACCTTGAATGAGAAGAATGCAGCCAAGGCACATAAATACATGGAAGAGAAGCTTGGCATTGAGATCATGACCAGCACAAAAATTCTAGAAGCCACGGAAAAAGGGCTGGTGGTTGAAGGCGGGTTCATTGATACTGCAACCATCATCTGGGCAGCAGGTATAAGAAGTTCTGAGAGCGTAGACGGCATCGATGTGGAAAAGCTTAAAAAGGCGAGCAGAGTAGTTGTAGACGAATTTGGCCGTACCAAGCACAAGAATGTGTACGCTGTCGGAGACCTGTCGGGTTTCTTGGATGAAAACAATAACCTATACCCCGCCATGGTCGAAAACGCCATACAAACGGGTAACGGTGTGGCCAGAAACATACTGAACGACATCCGGGGCAAAGAACAAAGCAAGATTCAGGTGAAGATGCACGGCATCATGGTCAGCGTCGGAAATTACTTTGCAGTGTCCGAAATCATGGGCAGAAGTCTGGGGCGCTGGCTTTCCATTATCATAAAATTCATGGTGAACATTCATTATCTCTGGACGATAACAGGCTTTAGGGGGCCAGCCGTGTATCTCTATCATGAGATCCTTAATCGCAAACAGCGTAAAAACCTGATAGAAAAACACTATACCACCAATATGCGTGCCTGGTGGACGACTCCCCTTCGACTTTTCCTTGGCGGGATGTGGCTATATGAGGGCATACAGAAGGCTCTCGAAGGCTGGTTCACCAACCCGAAGCTGGCAGAGTTTCTGGGTATGGCCAGCGATTCACATAGTGCAGCCACGGGTTCTGCCCTCTATATCACAAAGATTGAGGAAGCCTTCAGCATAAAAACAGGCATTATCAATTTTTTGTTGGGGGTTGAAAGCAAGGTTGTGGATGGAACCGCCATCTCCGCTGTGGAGTTTGCTAAAGTGGATTTGTTCCATTTCGGCGACTTTAACCTGATCCCCTGGTTCCTCAGAAATGTTGTGCTGGCAAATGATGGTGTGGCCATGTTCTTCCAGATCCTTGTGGCGATCCTGGAGATAGGTATCGGGCTCATGCTGCTTGGTGGCGCCTTTAGCTTTGTTGCCTCGGCTGTTTCACTGGGGCTATTGACCATGTTCGTCACATCAACCGGGCTTTACATTGATACATGGTGGATGGTATTCGCCTCCATAGCCGTCATGGGCGGGGCGGGCAGAGCCTTCGGCCTTGACTACTACCTGATCCCCTGGCTCAACAATGTATGGGAATCCTGGCGGAAGAACAGAAGATTCAAGCTGTTTTTCAAAGGCGGCCTGGATCGCTGGGACTAGGTGTCTTTCTAAGAGTTTGGAGGTAAAATAACTTGTGGGATAATTACCCTGAGATAAAAGCAGAACTTGCGGCATTTGAGGAATATCTGGCAGAAAAGCTCTCTTCACGAAATGCATTCCTGCAAACGGCCTGCAAGAATGCAGTGCTATCTGGTGGAAAACGCCTGCGCCCCGCTTTCACCATCATTACAGCCATGTCGGGCAATTACAGGCGTGAGGTGGTCTTTCCCGCTGCGGCCTCAGTGGAGATACTGCACACCGCAACCCTCATGCACGACGACATAATCGATTGCGCAAAAACCAGACGCGGCCAGCCCACACTGGCTGAGAAACACAGCATCAACCTTGCCGTATACACCGGGGACTACCTTCTGGCAAAATCCCTTCGTCTGTTGGTAGAGACAGGGCTTGAACCCGAACGTCTTGACGTGGTGGCAAGAGCTGTCAGCATGCTTTGTGAGGGCGAGATTGATCAGTATCTGGGAAAATATGAGTTTGCCAGTGTTCATGTCTATTTAAAACGCATCATGCGGAAAACCGGCATACTTTTTTCGGCAGCCAGCCTGTTAGGAGCAAAGGCCGGAGATCTTGACGAAACAAGCCTGAAGCTTTTCGGGCGTTTCGGCATGAGCTTTGGAACCGCTTTTCAGATCAAGGACGATATACTTGATATGGAATCGAATGAGCAGGTTGAGGGAAAGCCTGTGATTAACGATCTTAAGGAAGGCATTGTCACTCTTCCTGTTATTTATGCCGTCAGAAACAACCCGGGGCTCAGGGGCGAAATAGAAGAGTTCTTTGATGGGAAAAAGGATGTCCGACAGATTCTTAAAAGGGTCACATCCTCAGGAGGCCAGAAGGATTCCCATGTGCTGAAGAAAAAGTACGTGGAAAGGTGCAAAAAATACCTGTCCCAGCTTCCTGAGAGTATCGCCACCCAGGCGATGACTGAAGTTATTGAATGGCTTTAGGTGAACCGGAGAATAAGGATTATCCTGCTTATGCAAGGATGGGAGAACCAATTGTGTTTAGGAATATAGTAAGATCCATAGTAGTTATATTTCTTGTGATTCTTGCCACCATGCTGCCAGGGTGCAGCAGCCCTTTGGCCGTATATACCAAGTATTCTTATGAGTTTTTAGGATCCTTTGATACGGTCGTTCAGTTCATAGGTTATGCCAAAAACCAGAGTGAATTCGAAGACATGGCCAAATCAGGTGAAACGCGGTTCATGGAGCTCCACAGGCTTTACGATATCTATAACGACTATGACGGGATCAACAATATCAAAACCATTAACGATAATGCAGGCGTCGAACCTGTCAGGGTCTGTCAGGAGATCATCGACCTTTTAGAATTCTCTAAGGCATGGCATGATAAAACCGGTGGAACCGTCAATATAGCGATGGGTCCAGTCCTCAGTATATGGCATGAGTACAGGGAACATGGCCTGAATGACCCCGATGATGCCAGCCTTCCCCCTATGGAAAGACTTCTTGAGGCCCAAAAGTTTTGCGACATCCAAAAAGTCATTGTGGACCCCGATGCCAGGACCGTTTTCCTGCCTGATAAGAACATGCGGATTGATGTGGGAGCAGTTGCTAAGGGTTTTGCCGTTGAAATTGTGGCAAGGGAGCTACAGGAGCAGGGATACTCATCCTTTTTGATCAGTGCAGGCGGAAATGTGAAAGTGGTCGGAGAACCACTGGACAATACGCGTTCAAAGTGGGGTATCGGCATACTTGATCCTGACGGTGATATGAGCAGCCGGGAAGATTCCACCCTTGATACGGTATACATAAACCGGGGTTCGGTGGTTACCAGCGGCGATTACCAGAGATACTACAAGGTAGATGGCATAATGTACCACCATCTGATAGATCCTGAAACCCTGATGCCGGCAGCTCATTATCGATCAGTTACGGTTTACGTCGGGGATTCCGGGGAAGCAGATTTTTTATCCACTACCCTCTTCCTGCTGCCCTATGAAAAAAGCCGCAAGCTGGCTGATG
>JAAYTP010000114.1 GCA_012518025.1 Clostridiaceae bacterium | reverse complement strand
CCCCTCTGTCATTGCGAGGAGACTTCCCCCTCTGTCATTGCGAGGAGACTTCCCCCTCTGTCATTGCGAGGAGCAAAGCGACGAAGCAATCTCAGCCCCCCATAAAGGCCAAGGATCTCGGAGATTGCCGCGCTCCACTTCGTTCCGCTCGCAATGACGCATACGTCTGCTTCACTGCGATGAGCTCATTTTTATGCCATTGCTCACAATGACATGTAGTGTACTCGCGATGACGGGTTAATCAGCTGACATCTATGGCATCCATGTACTCATGCCCATACTGTGCAATATAATCCTTGCGGCCCTGAAGGTCATCCCCCAAAAGCATGTTAAAGCACTTCCTGGTCTCCTCGGCCTCATCGGGCGTCACCTTGATCAGGCGTCTGGTTTCAGGGTTCATGGTGGTCTGCCACATCATTTCGGGATCGTTTTCCCCAAGCCCTTTGGAGCGATGGATGACAACATTCTTGTCTTTAAGCTTTTTCAGTATTTGAGATTTCTCCTTTTCGGAATAGGCAAACCAGGTACCGCCCTTTGTGCTGATCTCAAAGAGGGGAGACTCGGCGATATATACCTTTCCCGCCTCAATCAGCGTGGGGATGAGCCGGTATAACATGGCCAGGAGAAGTGTCCGTATCTGGAAGCCGTCAACATCGGCATCTGTACAGATGATGATTTTGCTCCATCTCAGATTTTCCATATCAAAGGTATTCAAATCCTTATTGTGACGGGATTTTATTTCAACGCCACACCCCAGAACCTTTATCAGATCCACAATGATCTCGCTCTTGAAGATGCTGTCATATTCCGCTTTCAGACAGTTCAGAATCTTGCCCCGCACAGGCATGATGGCCTGAAACTCACTGTCACGAGCCATTTTACAGGATCCAAGGGCAGAATCCCCCTCCACGATATAGAGCTCGCGTATATTCACATCCCGGCTCCGGCAGTCCACAAACTTCTTAACCCTTGCAGATACATCCATGCTTTTGCCAAGTTTCTTCTTTATATCGATCCTTGCTCTCTCAGCCGACTCTCTGCTGCGCTTGTTGATCAGGATCTGCGATGCTATTTTCTCGGCCTCTTCCTTGTTTTCTATCAGGTAAACTTCAAGCTGCTCCTTTAAAAAATCAGTTATGGCTTCCTGGATGAACCGGTTATTGATGGCCTTTTTGGTCTGATTCTCATAGCTGGTAATGGTGGAAAAGGTATTGGTCAGAAGAATCAGGCTGTCCTCAATATCTGTAAAGGATATCTTGCTGTCATTTTTATTATACTTGTTATTGTTCTTAAGGTATTTGTCCAGTTCATTTACAAAAGCGGCCTTAACGGCTTTGTCAGGAGCGCCGCCATACTCCAGCCAACTGGAGTTGTGATAATACTCAATGCGGTTGATCTCATTGTTAAAGCAAAAGGCCACCTGCATCTTGACCTTATACTCGGGCTTGTCCTCCCTGTCACGGCCCCGCGCAAAACCTTCAAAGAATTGTACAGAGGTCAGGTTCTTGCCCTGGCCCAATTCATTGATATAGTCTACTATGCCATTCTCATAACAAAATCTTTCGGTGGTTCCGCTCTCTTCGTCAATGAGTTCAAAGACCAGTCCGGCGTTGACCACAGCCTGCCTTTTCAAAACATCCCTGAAAACCTCAAGGGGTATCCTGATATCTGTAAAGACTTCACGATCCGGTTTCCATTTCTGCAGGGTGCCCGTATGCTCATAATTGCACTTTTCCTTTTTAAGGCCACCAATATTCTCGCCCTTTTCAAAATGGAGTTCATACTTATACCCATCGCGGAATACAGTTACATCCATGTATTCTGAGCTGTATTGGGTGGCGCAGGCTCCGAGGCCGTTAAGCCCCAGGGCAAACTCATAGTTCTCGCCGGTGTAGTTTCTGTACTTTCCTCCGGCATAGAGCTCACAGTATACCAACTCCCAGTTATAACGCTGTTCCTTCTGGTTGAAGTCCAAAGGTACTCCGCGGCCCTGATCTTCCACGGTAATGGAGCAATCCTTATGCCTTATAACCTTTATAAGGCTTCCATAGCCCTCCCTGGCTTCATCAATGGAATTGGCCAGGATTTCAAAGAATGAGTGTACACAACCTTCCAGCCCATCTGAGCCGAAGATAACCGAGGGCCGTAGCCGGACACGATCCGCGCCCTTAAGGGAAGTGATGCTTTCATTTCCATAAGTTTGCTTTGGTTTCTTTGACATTATTCCGCTCCTCGTTAGTGTTTTAGCCTGTCTGACATCATTTTACCAAACATCTGTTTGTGATGTAAAGGCACGCAAAGCAAGACAGGGACGGCGGACGATGTGCAAAACTTGATATGTATAAGAAAACCAGACAACATAAGGTAAGGTATCCCGTAAAGCCCGGTCGCTGTGCTGCACGTCTGCGAAACATCAACTGCTCGAACGAGGGTCGGCTGAACTTGCTCCGCTCAAACAGCAGCCGCCCTTATCTCATTCTCGCAGGATGTTTCGGCGCCTTATCGCAATGCGACCTTGTTTTACGGGATCCCTTGATCTGTGCACTTTGTCATCACATTCTCTGCCGTCCCTGTCTTAAAATCTGTACCATTAATATTGGCAGATGACCATATTTGATCATCTGCCAATAATGTATAAGCTGCTTGATTTTACATTATTCAATCCCGGCATTGCGTCAATTTAGGATGCGGAATCGATCTCGCTCCTCTTTTTCTTTTTCACAGCGGGCAGAGCTTTTTTCTGCTCCCCATATATCAATAACGGACTCTCGTTATTGATAACGGTTTCCTTCTGAATAATGCACTTTTCCACATTATCCTTCGAGGGTATGTCATACATGACATCCAGCATGATCTCTTCGATGATTGCCCTCAAGCCTCTGGCACCGATCTTGCGTTCAAGCGCCTTGTCAGCAATGGCCTCCAAAGCTTCTTCTTCCACCTCAAGCTGTACGCCGTCCATCTCGAACAGTCTCTGATACTGCTTAACCAGTGCATTTTTGGGCCTTGTGAGGATCTCCACCAGAGCCGCCTTATCCAGCGGGCTTAAGGCAACGGTTACAGGAAGTCTTCCTACAAATTCGGGTATCAGTCCATATTTTAACAAATCCTGAGGGTTTACCTTCTCCAGCAGTTCTCCAATATCCTTGGCGGCTCTGTTCTCTATCTCGGCACCAAAACCCAGTGTTTTTTCGCCGATCCTGCTCTGGATTATCTTATCCAATCCATCAAAGGCACCGCCGCAGATAAAGAGTATGTTGGTGGTATCGATCTGAATGAACTCCTGATGGGGGTGCTTGCGGCCGCCCTGGGGCGGAACCGATGCCACGGTACCCTCCAGGATTTTTAATAAGGCCTGCTGAACACCTTCACCGCTGACATCCCTTGTGATGGAGGGGTTGTCGGACTTTCTGGCTATCTTGTCGACTTCATCGATGTAGATGATGCCCTTTTCAGCCCGCTCGATGTCATAATCGGCTGCCTGAATCAGTTTTAACAGAATGTTCTCAACATCCTCGCCAACATAACCGGCCTCGGTCAGGGAGGTGGCGTCTGCAATGGCAAAGGGCACATTCAGTATCTTAGCCAGAGTCTGAGCCAGGTATGTCTTGCCGCAGCCCGTTGGACCAATCAACAGTATATTGCTTTTCTGAATTTCAATGTCACTGCGGCTGAATTCCGCCCGTATTCTCTTGTAGTGATTATAAACTGCAACGGCCAGGATCCTCTTGGGCTTTTCCTGACCGATAACATATTCATCCAGGATTCGCTTGATCTCCTGAGGCTTCAGTATCTCCTCTATCTGTTGCTCCACACGGGCATCTTCAAATTCCTCTTCGATGATCTCGGAGCATAACTCAATACACTCATTGCAAATATAAACCCCGGGGCCGGCAACAATACGGTTAACCTGATCCTGAGTTTTTCCGCAGAATGAACATTTTACTTGTTTTTTGTCATCATATCGCGCCATAGAATCACCCCGTTACCCGCGGTTCCATCACCTGATCAACCAATCCATAGTCCTTTGCCTCCTGGGCACTCATGAAATAATCCCTTTCCACGTCAATCTCGATTTTTGCAAGGGGCTGGCCTGTTCTTTCGCTGAGGATCTTGTTCAAATGGTTCTTCATCCTGATAATCCATTCAGCGTGGATCTTGATGTCGGTAGCCTGACCCCTGGCTCCACCAATGGGCTGATGGATCATGATGGTGCTGTTGGGGAGCGCATAGCGCTTACCCTTGGCTCCCGAAGCCAGCAGAAATGCTCCCATGCTGGCGGCCATTCCCACACAGATAGTGGAAACATCGGGCCTTACATGCTGCATGGTGTCATAAATTGCCATGCCTGCAGTTATGGACCCGCCCGGGCTGTTTATATAGAGCTGAATGTCCTTATCCGGATCTTCAGCTGCCAAAAACAGCATCTGCGCCACAACAAGGCTTGCCGTTACATCATTGACCTCATCACTTAAAAGGATGATTCTATCCTTTAATAATCTTGAATATATGTCGTAGGATCTTTCACCCCTGCTGCTTTGCTCAACCACTATAGGTACCAGTGACATATAAATGCCTCCTTTGTCTGCACTTGATAATATAATTCCACCATAAAGGTACTTTAAACCGATTTCCCGTATTTACGCCTTTACGTTTTCAACCAGCATAGCAACTGTCTTCCTGCTGATAATAGAATTCTTAATATATTCTATATCGTCATTATGCAAATGTTTCTTCATTTCCTCCACGGGCTGATGGTACTGTTCGGCCATCTTTTCAAGCTCCTGGTCATACTCTTCAGGGGTTGCGTCAATCCCTTCGGTTTCTGCAATCTTTTCAATTACGAGCTGGGTCTTTACGTCCCTGAGAGCCGACTCACGGTATTGATCGCGGAATTTAGCCTCATCCATGCCCATTATCTGCATATAGGTGGCAAGATTCATCCCCTGGTAGCGAAGGGTCATGTCGAACTGCCTCATCATTTCATCAAGACGCCTTTCAACCATCACATCCGGGATATCGCAGGTAGCATTGTCAGTTGCCTTCTTGACAACTTCATCCTCAAATTTCCTGTCGGCAGCCTCCTGGGCTTTTTTTGTCAGATTTTTCAGGATATCCTGCTTGTATTCCTCAAGGGTATCAAATTCACTGACATCGCCGGCAAACTCATCGTTGATCTCCGGAAGCTGCTTAACCTTGATCTCGTTGATCTTCACCTTGAATGTGGCATCCTTGCCAGCCAAATCCTTGCTGTGATATTCATCGGGGAACTTAACCTGAATATCCTTCTCCTCATTCAGTTCAAATCCTATCAATTGATCTTCGAAGCCAGGAATGAAGGTGTTGGATCCTATCACCAGGTTTTGCCCCTTGGCGGCACCACCCTCAAAGGGTACACCGTCAACGCTTCCCTCATAGTCAATGTTTACGGTATCGCCATTCTGAACAGGTCTGTCCTCAACCGAAATCAGCTTTGCATTGCGCTCGGCAACCCTGTCAAGTTCGGCAGTGACATCCTCTTCGGTAACCTCTACATTTTCTTTCTCCACTTCAAGTCCCTTATACTGTCCCAGTTCTACCTCGGGCTTGACGGTTACCGTTGCAGTGAAAATAAGATCCTGGCCGCTGCCGATCTGAACAATATCGATCTCCGGCCTGTCAACAGGCTCAAGATCATGCTCGTCTATGGCCTTGTCATAGGCATCGCCACAGGCAAAATTGATGGCATCTTCATAGAGCACCTGCTCTCCGTAATAGCGTTCCACCAGGTTGCGGGGTGCCTTTCCTTTACGGAAACCGGGTATGTTGAACTTGAATTTATTCCTGGTAAATGCTCTATCCATGCATTCATCAAAGACCTGGCTTTCAACTGTAATCTCCAATTTGACAACATTCTTTTCGGGTTTTTCAATCTTTACGTTCATTATATTTCATATCCTCCTGTATTGTTTTTCCTGGATAATTTGAAGAATAAACCACTATATTATAGCACAGGTCCAGCCCATGGGGAACCTTTTCTTAGGATTCTGTACTGAATACAACATTTCTTCCCTTCTCAAGCAATCCGTATGGGGCTGAAGGATAAAAAATCGGCTGAAACCAGCGAAAAGCGAATTCCCTCAACCGTCTCGTTCCGCCAGTTCTCATCCCATCGGCCATGGATATGTCCGTACAGACATATTCCCACATTATACTCTTTCAATAAAGCAGCAAAATCATTCGTTTTATGATTGGAATCAAAGGGCGGGTAATGAAGCATGGCAATGATCTCGCCACCCAGCCGCTTTCCTTCCTCCAGGGATAAACGGAGCCGTTCCAGCTCCCTGGAAAAAATCTTTCTGTCTTCTTCCGTGAAATCAGGATCTCGCGGGTCATTCCAGCCCCTTGATCCGCATATAACATAGTCATCAACATGGTAGGCGTTATTGTGAAGCATGCGGATGGTTTCAAGCTGGTTGGAATCAAGGAAAGTCCGGAACTTGCGATGGGTGCTCCACCAGTAATCATGGTTGCCCTTGGAAATGATCTTCACCCCTGGAAGTGAATCGATAAAGCTTAAATCGGGCAGGGCTTCATCCAGGTTGATGCCCCAGGATATATCCCCCGGTATCAGAACAACATCGTCTTTTCCCACAACCTGGTTCCAGTTTTGTTCAAGCCTTTGCACATGGTTTTTCCATCTGTCCCCGAATACATCCATGGGTTTGTTGGTCCCAAAGGACAGATGGAGGTCGGATATCGCATAGATCGCCATATGAATTCCATTCCGGCACTGGCAATACTGCCTGGCCTTTACTCTGGTGATACGATAGCAAATTTAATGGTTCCCTCGGCAGCAACCTGTCCGTCCACAGTTGCCCTTGCATTGGCTTTTCCCATGCCACGTCTGAAGGCAGTGAATTCAATGTCAAGCTCCAGCACATCGCCGGGGGTTACCTGTTTTCTGAATTTCATATCATCAATACCCGTGAAAAGCCCAAGCTTACCCTGATTGTCCTTCAGAATGAGACCTCCGCAACAGGCACACTGCGCCAGGGCTTCCACAATGAGTACCCCGGGCATTATGGGATTTCCGGGAAAATGACCCTGAAAAAAAGGTTCGTCATAGGTCACGTTCTTCACGCCCAAAACCTTCATCCCCGGCTCAATTTGTGTGGCGTCCTCACTGGGAAGGCGGATATCAATAATCCTGTCCAGGAGTAAAAACGGGTAACGGTGGGGCAATATCGTTCGTATCTCGTTAGCTTCAAGACGCAAACCGCTTTTTGCTTCAATCATACCTATCTCTCCTCAATCCTGTTCCCAGTTATGCCATATATTCTGAACATCGTCATGATCTTCAAGTTTCTCAAGGAGCTTCTCCATTTTTTCAATATCTTCCGGGTTGGTGAGTTTGCTGTAATTCTGCGGAATCATAGCAAGCTCCGCTGATTCAAATTCGAAACCGGCGGCTTCGAGCTTTTCCCGCACATCGGTATAATCATTGGGTTCAGTAAGTATCCCAAAGTATTCCTCATCCGCCTCAAAATCCGAGGCCCCCGCATCCAGAGCCGTCATCATCATTTCATCTTCATCTCGGTCTTTTCTCTCGATGACTATCTGCCCCTTCTGATCGAACATATAGCTGACACAGCCGGTAGCCCCAAGATTGCCTCCAAACTTATCGAACAGGTGGCGGATATCGCCTGCAGTACGGTTCCTGTTATCGGTCAGGGTCTCTACGATAACGGCAATTCCGGCAGGGCCATACCCCTCATATCTGATAGTCTCGTAGTTTGCTCCGTCCCCTTCTCCGGAAGCCTTTTTGATGCTTCTCATAATGGAGTCGTTGGGCATGTTGCAGGATTTTGCCTTGGCAATGGCATCCCTCAACTTGGAATTGGCGGTCGGATCGGGCCCGCCGCTCTTGACAGCAATAGCTATTTCCCTGCCTATCTTCGTGAACATCTTGCCCTTTAAGGCATCGCTCCTGCTTTTCTTATGTTTGATATTGGACCATTTTGAATGTCCTGCCATAATTTCACTCCTCATCTTGATTATGTGACCGGACAGATTTCCAGTATATTATCCGACTCATCAGTCTTGATCAGTTTTTTCCCACTATATGCAATATGAGCCTTACCGCCTGTGATGTCGTTAACCTTCTCCTCCAACTGGATTTTTTGTTCTTCAGGAATCAATACCGTGAAGGAGACATGATGGGAATAATCGGTATCAGCTATTATGAACCCTTCGCTCCGCAACATATTCTGAAGTTTCCCGGATAAATGATATTCTACGTTAATTATTGCCTCGGTACAAGTCCTCACCATGATCTCACGGGCATTCATGACTCCCCCGGCAGCTGCCTTGCCATAAGCCCTGACAAGCCCGCCGGCTCCCAGCAGTATACCTCCAAAATAACGGATGACAACTATGACTATGTTGACCAGCTGCCTTTTCTTAATCACCTCGAGTATGGGTATTCCCGCTGTGCCGGCTGGTTCTCCGTCATCGCTGTAGCGCTGGTATGCAGCATCACCTTCTATATAATAGGCATAGCAATGATGACGGGCGTCCCTGCTCTCGGATTTGACACGGTTGATATATTCGATTGCCTCTTCCTCGCTTTGAACCGGGAGCACCCTGGCAATAAAGCGCGACCGCTTTTCCTCGTAGGTATAATGCCCCTCCCGGAATACTGTTCTATACTCTTTTAACATATTTCTCCCTTAAACTGGTGTATCCTGTTTTGATTCCGGTTAAGCTCCTGCTCAATGCACTGTTGTCTTACTAACCGGACAGCACATAAAAAAAGATGACTCTACGTCATCCTTGATTGTATCAGATTTTGCAGACACCTTACAAGTTTGAGGGCTGTAAGAGCCTTCAATACTGGGGTTCCCTTCCAGTCTTCCGGCAATACTTTCTGTAGGAATTGATGAGCAGGGATTTGTCCTGACTGTATGTAACCCGGTCAATAGCTTCAAGTATCGGGAAAAAGCCTGCTTCGGTATATTTTTCCCTCTCCGCTATCCGGAAATCTTCTGAACCAGTCTTCATTACATACCAGGCAATCCTGTTGCATACAGGCATTCGCCTTGTTATTGAGTAAAACTCATAGTAGGTTTGACCCGCATGCTCGACAATTTCAGCCTCTATGCCTGTTTCTTCCGAAACCCTGCGCAAGGCCGCCTCTTTGGGTTTTTCATCATTCACGATCAGCCCCTTTGGCATGACCCATTCGCTTTTCTCATTCTTCAGAAGAAAAACGTTCTCTTCATGGAATACCACACCACCGGCACAATCCCTCAAGTGCATAGTATTTTCTCCTTCCAGCCAACAGCAACCGCTATTGCCACAAAAAAAGAGCACTGTTAACAGACTTATGATAATGATTCCAAAACTCGTGCCCCCAGCTCAAATGAACTGAACTTATCCAATATATATTAGGAGGAACAAGAACGTAGTACCATATTTATAAATACCAATAACAATAAAGTTTAAACAATGAATTTGAAAAAACATTCATCGACCGGTGAGCCTTGATGCAGCCTGTTTTCACGATTCTCCTGCAGAATCCTTTGGACTTCCCTGGTGACGGGCACTCTTATTCGGCTCTTCCTCCTGGAGAGAATCCGAAAGATTCTTTTTTGAATGACTGTCAATTACCCTGATATCGCTTTCAGTTAATACTCCTTTTTTAAAAGCCAATGTAAACACCTCTCTTCATGATATATCCTATCATGAAGAGAGGGAACATATACCTGATTTCCAAAGATGGCGAAAAATTATGCCTCCGGTTCTATTAGACCATATTTCCCGTCATTTCTTCTATATATAACATTAACCTTCTCGGTTTCAGCATTGGTGAAAACGAAGAAAGTATGACCCAGAAGATTCATCTGCAAAATGGCTTCCTCAATATCCATGGGCTTTAGAGGGAAGCGCTTTGTCTTTACCACTTTGAATTCCTCATCCTCCTCGATCTTTTCATCCAGTTCGTAATTTTCCGGAACCATGGCTTCCTGGCGTATCTTCTTGCCCAGTCTGGTCTTGTGCTTGCGTATCTGTCTTTCCAGTTTTTCCACAGCCAGATCGATAGAAGCGTACATGTCATCTGTGCACTCCTCCGCACGGATGATGGTTCCCTTTGAGAGGATGGTAACCTCGAAAATACAGCGATCCTTTTCTATATTGAACGTCAGATGAGTTTCGGTTTCGGGTCTGAAAAACTTTTCAAACTTGCCGATCTTCTTTTTGGCCTTCTCGATCACTTTGTCGGAAACACTGGCATTTTTTCTGCTGACGATGAATTTCATATGCATTCCCCTTCCTTTTATTTCATATTATAATTTTACCCTTGATGGTACATATAAATCACGATATTTTCCACTTATTCCACATGGCTTTATCAACAGGGGAAATAAGCTGTTGATAATAATGTGGATAATGTGGAAAAGCCGTCAGACAAGCCTTTTTGGCTGTGGAGGCAGCAAAAAGCAGGAACCTGTTGGTTCCTGCTTTTTAACATACCGGCTTATTGATCTTTATTGTTCTGAGTATTCCTGTTCCTGTTATTATTGTTTTTATTATTCTGCCTGTTTAACTCATTGTCACAGTTGTTTTTCTGTTTGTCCTTACTCATTAATTCCACCTCCGACGCTTATTCTGTCCTGCGGGGGTTAAAATATGCACCTTATCTTTTTATTTTTCTCCTTTATTTTACCGTTTAAATAGCTGCATTCCTTTCTAGTTGCTTTTCCAGACCCAGACACCTTGAAAAGACAGTCACAAAGCTATTTTTTGATGAACATCTGTACAAAGAGATAGCCATACCTGTTGCTCTTTGTTATGCCTATACCGGTATAGTTATAGGCAGAATTCATGATATTCGCCTTATGCCCCGATGATTTCATCCAGGCTGATACTGCACCTTGAATTGTGGAGTTTCCGGCTATGTTTTCAGCAGCAGCCTTGAATGAAATACCGAACTGCCTCATCATATCAAAGGGTGAACCATAGGTGGGTGAATAATGAGAAAAGTAATTGTTCTGTGCCATATCATTAGCCTTGGTGCGGGCTACCCTCATCAGTTCCATGTCCACCTGAAGCGGGGGAAGACCTCCCTTGGCCCGTTCATTGTTTATGAGGGTCAGAAGCTGCTGTTCCTCCGGGGACAGTTCACCAGTAGTTTTTGGAGTTGATGGGCTCGGTGCAGGCGCAGGCGTCGTCGCAGGAGGTTTCGGTGCGACTTGTCCACCGGAACCCATTTGCTTCTTGAAGGTTTCGCCGTCCATCAGGTATTGCTTAGCGACACAACCCACCTTATCGTTATCGGGGTCATATACCACATACCAATCCCCTATCTTGGAAAGCACATTAACCCATTTGTTCTTTTTCAACACCTGTATGATGGAATGTTTTGTAGATGGCCCTGTCCGCATATTGAGCTCATTGGCTATGACTACCCCGCTGATGAAATCCACTCTTTCAAAGGTTTGGGAAGCCTCAGCCTTAAGAATGCCTCCGCCAGTGAAGTTAATGACGGTCAGCATAAGGAATATTATCAGCGATGCAGCCAAAAAACGTCTTTTCATACTCTCCCTCCATTGTCTTTTTTTGATTGCCTGGTTAGTATTCTCTTTTTTTTTACTAATTATTTGAGTAAAAAAATATGGCAACAATCTATCAGTATTGTTGCCGCATTCCTTTAGTTATATAAGCCCTCTTATCAAATTATGCCCCTGTTATATCAGTTCTTTGATCAATTCCTCAAACTCTTCATGGGAGAAGTTATACTTGCTGTTGCAAAAATGGCAATGGAGTTCTGCTCCCTTTCTGTCACGGGCTATTTCCAACAGATCCTTTTTACCTATGCTCAAAAGATTTCTTTCCATCCTTTCCCGGGAGCAGTTGCACCGGTAAGCCACTTCACATGTCCCAAGGTTTTGAATGGTCTTCCCATGAAAGAGAGAATCGATGATTTCTTCCGGGGTAAGCCCGTCTGCTATAAGATCTGTTATGGGAGGAAGGCTGCTGACCCTTTCCTCCACAAGAGCGACCATATCCTCCGGTGTATCGGGAAGCAACTGGACAAGGAATCCCCCGGCTGCCTGCACCTGTCCGCCCCTTCCGATCAGGACACCCAGGTTCATGGCAGTGGGAATCTGCTCAGAAGAAGCATAATAATAGGTAAGATCTTCGGCTATCTCGCCTGATACCAAATCCACATAGCCGATATAGGGTTCCTTGAGCCCAATATCCTTTATCACATTCAGATATCCCCTGCCCACAGCACCTGCTATATCAAACTTTCCTTTCTCATTCAGGGGCAGATCAAAGAAGGGGTTGTGCACATAGCCCCGCACATTGGCATGGGCGTCTGTCACCGCAACAATACCTCCTATGGGGCCATCTCCCTTTATCTGGATAGTTATGGTGTTATCCTCACCCTTAAGCGTCCTGGACATGAGAGCCGCCCCTGTCAGAGTTCTGCCCAGGGCGACACAGGGGGTTGGATTCATATGGTGGATTTTTCTGGCCTCCTCCACTGTTTTGGTGGTAATGCCAGCATAAACACTTACGCTATCTGACACCAAGGCTCTTACGATATAGTCCTGCATGGTTCCTCCTCAATAGATTGCTGTAATATTCAGGATATGTATCGATGAAGTTTTTACTTTCCAAACAGAAGATTGTGGGAAACATCCTTTTATAGGTAATGCCTCACTCGCTGCAGGGCAACCCTGTACGATAACTGATGTTGGGAAAGAATTCGTCGATGGGCTCGCCCTTCAGGATCCCTGCAAAGACCCCGTTTATATGGTTGGCCGCCTCAAAAGAGGCTCTGTTCAGTATATCCTCAACCGATTCTTTATGCTCTTCGCCCTCAACAAAAGGATGCGTCCAGGTTCGCTTCTTCTTGTTG
>JAAYTP010000113.1 GCA_012518025.1 Clostridiaceae bacterium | reverse complement strand
GAGGGCTTATTCCTGTTTATTAGAAAAAAATCACCTTGACAAACCATGCGCTAATGATGTATATTATACGAGTAAATAAAGCAGAAGCAGCGCTTCTCACCTTGCTGGCTGATGTCGGCGGGTCAATATCGTAAATTATATGATTTATTAATCATAATGTTGCGTATATTGGCATAAACAGGTGGAGAAAGCTTCGCCTGTTTTATTTATATAAAATAAATAGGTATTTTGTATTTTGCTTATGTGAGATGCAAAGGGTCTATTTTCTGTATTTCGGAGGTGTTTTTTATAAACAAAAATCAGATTCAGATCAATTCATCGATTCGCGACAAGGAAGTAAGGCTGATTGACAGTGATGGTTCCATGATTGGAATAATGTCGGCTAAGGAAGCGCAGTTAATGGCAAACGAGAGAGAATTGGATCTGGTCAAGATATCCCCAAACGCTAACCCACCGGTCTGTAAGATCATGGACTATGGGAAGTATCTGTATGAGCGTAACAAGAGGGATAAGGAAGCCAAGAAGAAACAAACCGTTATTGAGGTGAAGGAAGTCAGGCTTTCTGCTAAGATTGAGGATCACGATTTCAATTTCAAAGCCAAAAATGCTATACGATTTCTTGAAGATGGCGATAAAGTCAAGGTATCCATACGCTTCAGGGGTCGTGAAATCGCCTATTCCGCTCTTGGACGCGAAGTGCTCAATAAGTTTGCAGACACCGTAAAGGAATACGGAAAGATTGAAAGACCGCCGATAATGGAAGGCAGATCATTATCGATGATATTGGTTCCACACAAGAAGTAATTGCTCAAAAAGGAGGTTTAGGGATATGCCAAAGCTTAAGACTCACAGTGCTTCTAAGAAGCGATTCAAGATCACCGGGTCAGGCAAGGTTAAGAGAACCAATGCCTACAAGAATCATATTCTTACAAAGAAATCGACTAAGCGCAAAAGAAATCTTCGCAAAGGAGATATAGCTTCAGCAGCAGACGCGGCAACTATCAAGAAAATGCTGCCCTACGCATAAAAACATGGAAAGAGGTGTGAAAAATGGCACGAGTAAAAGGAGCTGTGCGCACTCGCGCAAGACATAAAAAAGTCTTAAAGCTTGCGAAGGGTTATTTTGGCGCAAAGAGCAAGCTATATAGAGTAGCCAACCAGGCTGTTATGAAATCCTTGAGCTATGCTTACAGGGATAGAAAGCAAAAGAAGCGTGATTTCAGGAGACTGTGGATTGCTCGCATAAATGCTGCTGCGAGAATGAATGGTATGTCTTACAGTAAACTGATGTATGGTCTTAAAAAGGCCGGCATAACTCTCAACAGGAAGGTTCTGGCCGATATGGCCGTTAATGATGCCAAAGGGTTTGCCCAGCTTGTTGAAAAAGTAAAATAGCTATTAATGATAACAGGATTAGTCCCTCAAACTGAAGTTGGGGGACTTTTACTATAGTTTGGCCGATTCTGTTATTCTTATAGAGCGGTGAAGAGATGGTGGAAATGGTTACGAGGATTACATCAGCGTCAAACAGGGTGATTAAGCAGTTGCGGGATTTGGCTCACAAGAAGGGCCGAATTCAGTGGAATGCCTTTATTATAGAGGGCCTGAAACTGGTGGAGGAGGCTTTGATGCATCAGGTCTCCATCAGCTTTTTTGTTGTGGCAGACAGCTTTTTGCCGGAATTTGAAGCCATGGTGGATGGCATGCCCGGAAGAATGACTGCTCCTGTTTACCTTGTTCCTGATTATCTCTTAAAGAGAGTATCCACTACCGAGACACCCCAGGGTGTTTTGGCTGTTGCCCCGCTTCTGAATCTGGAGGACCAGTCCCTTATAGCCCATGGTTCAAGGTACGTCATACTGGAGCAACTTCAGGATCCAGGTAATATAGGAACCATTATACGTACTGCTGATGCATGCGGCTTTGACGGGATTCTTCTGTCTTCAGGCTGCGCAGATCCGCATAACCCGAAAGTTATAAGGTCTGCCATGGGATCGGTTTTCCATATTCCCATCCTGTCCTGTGCAGATATCTATACCACCATAGATGGTCTAAAAGGAAGGGGGATCCGGATAGTTGCCGCCCATACCAGGGATTCGGCGTATGTCTGGGATTTACCACTGGCCGATGGAATTGCCTTAGTCATTGGGAATGAAGGAAGCGGCCTTTCTCAGCGCATGCTTGATATTACCGATATCCATGCCATGATCCCAATGCCGGGGCAGGCTGAATCCCTCAATGCTGCATCGGCAGCGTCCATGATCCTTTATGAAAGCATGCGGCAGCGCCTGACCCGCTAGGTCGTCCTGACCACGTGGCATTTTTCTGTTCTACCCTTTCAGGATAAAAGCTGTGCTCCCGGAGAAGAATAAACTGGGGCTTTCCATAGAATGTGCAATAGAATGTGCAAAGGTTTGGCACAAAAACCCTCACTAATCCGTACTTGAAAAGTTCCCCATTTTGGCATATAATACTTAATGATCTTTGTGATTAAGTTAACAAATATACTATAGCAGGAGGTTTAAACCATGGCAATTAAAATTGGTATCAATGGGTTCGGCAGAATCGGCCGCTTGGCTTTCAGAGCTGCCTGCGAAAACCCAAACGTACAAGTAGTCGGAATCAATGACCCCTTTATCGACCTTGACTACATGAAGTACATGCTTCAGTATGACTCTGTTCATGGCCAGTTTAAGGGAACCATCGAGATTAAGGACGACAAGTTGGTTGTTAATGGAAAAGCCATTAACGTTTATGCTTGCATGGATCCTTCAGAGATTCCGTGGAAGGAATGCGGCGCTGAATACATTATCGAATCCACCGGCGTATTCACAACCACCGAAAAGGCAAACGCTCACATCAAGGCTGGTGCTAAGAAGGTTGTTATCTCAGCTCCTTCCAAGGATGCTCCCATGTTCGTAATGGGTGTTAACCACACCACATATACTAAGGACATGGACATTGTGTCCAATGCTTCCTGTACCACCAACTGTCTGGCTCCTCTGGCCAAGGTTATCCATGATAATTTCGGCATCGTTGAAGGTCTAATGACCACTGTTCACGCTATAACAGCTACCCAGAAGACCGTTGACGGTCCTTCAAAGAAGGACTGGAGAGGTGGACGTGCTGCCAGCGGCAACATCATTCCTTCATCCACAGGCGCTGCAAAAGCAGTTGGCAAGGTTATCCCCGATCTCAACGGCAAGCTGACAGGTATGTCCTTCAGAGTTCCCACACTGGACGTTTCAGTTGTTGACCTCACCTGCCGTCTTGAAAAGGGAGCTTCCTATGATGAGATCTGCGCTGCTGTCAAGAAGGCTGCAGATGGCGAACTCAAGGGTATCCTGGGATACACTGAAGATCTGGTTGTATCATCAGACTTCATCGGCGAGGCTCGTACCTCTGTATTTGACGCCAAGGCCGGTATTTCCCTGAATGACAACTTTGTTAAGCTGGTAGCCTGGTATGACAACGAATGGGGTTATTCCAACAAGCTTCTCGACCTCATCGTTTACATGAACAGCGTTGATGCTTAAGCTGCAAAGAAAAAGGGTTCATTAAAAGAGCGGAGAGATCCGCTCTTTTCTATGTCAATTGTTGGATTGAACTAAGTAAAACCTTCTAGGCATTATTAGGTTAATATCCAGTTGGTTATCTTTTCTTTCTACTTTTGTTACAATAACATCTTCCAATCCGATTAATTCTTGCATATAATTAGTATTGAGCATGGATTGAATCTCCTTTTCAAATGTAGTGTGAGCAACTTCATTTTACTTGAGATTTCAATTTCATGCTCGTTTTATTTTAAAAAATGTTGGAGCACTTAATCTTTTTGTACCCCAACATTTATTATAGAACCGATTAAACAGACTTCTCTTGCCCTCTCGTAAAGTCTGCTGCTTTACCCTGATATCTGCAGATTTTATTTCAAAAAAACTGTTGCAATGACAGGTCAGTCATAATATAATTTACATATGAACAAGTGTTCATATGTTCAAACATAAAATAGAGGTGTGATACCATGGAATTTGTGGATGAAAACAGGCAATCAACCGATCAGCCCGTGATGGATAAGGAGCTTGTGGAGAATGTAAGGCAGAAGATGCCCGATGAAGAACTCCTTTATGACCTTGCAGAATTCTTCAAGGTTTTCGGAGATTCTACCCGCATCAAGATTATTTGGGCTCTCTTCGAAGCGGATATGTGCGTCTGTGACATAGCAAAGCTTCTGAATATGAGCCAGTCGGCCATATCTCACCAATTGAGGGTTCTTAAGAACTCCCGTCTGGTGAGGTATAAGAAATCAGGGAAAACCGTTTACTATTCACTTAACGACGACCATATCGAGAGAATTTTTGAACTGGGTATGGAGCATATCATGGAATGACTTGGCGGGACTTTATAGCAATAACGGAGGAAGAGACATGAAAACCACGAGACATGAGTGGACACTGACGGGGTTGGGATGCGTCAGCTGTGCGCGTAAAATCGAAACAACAGTCCGGAAAATGGAGGGTGTGGCCTCAGCACACCTTGATTTTGTCAACTCCAAATTCTATGTCGAGATCAGTGACGATCAGGATGCCGGGGGTATAAAGGAACGAGTAAAAACCATCATGTCCGATATAGAACCCGGAGCATCTATAAATGATGAGAGAGAGCCGGAAAATGACGAGGGGAGATCTTTTATAAAACGTGTACCAATTTACATAACAGGTCTTCTGCTTTTCATAGCTGCAATTATTCTTCCGGAGCAAAGCCTTGTGGAGACTATGTTTTTTATTGCAGCCTGGTTTATATTTGGGGGTCAGGTACTCTTAAAATCCTTCCGCAACATCCTCAAGGGCAGGATATTTGATGAGAATTTTCTGATGACCATTGCTACCGTGGGAGCATTTATTCTTGGAGAGTATGCCGAAGGCGCATCGGTAATGCTGTTCTATCAGATCGGAGAGATGTTTCAGGATTATGCTGTAGACAGTTCCAGAAGATCCATCAAAAGGCTTTTAGACATCAAGCCTGAGTTTGCCAATATCATTACTGAAAGCGGTTGGGTGAAGGTGTCGCCGGCAAATGTGAGACCGGGTGACAGGATTATGGTTTTTCCCGGAGAGCGGATTCCGCTGGATGGAAGGGTTCTTGAAGGGCATTCCTCTGTAGATACCTCTCCGTTGACGGGTGAATCCCTGCCCAGGGATGTCCAGGAAGGTGATGAAGTGCTTTCGGGCAGCATCAATCAGTCAGGCGTATTGACTTTGGAGGTAACCAGGAGCTATGAGAACTCCACCGTTAGCAGGATCTTGGAGCTGGTCCAGACCGCATCAGGCAAAAAAGCCGTTACAGAGCGGTTTATAACACGTTTCGCCGCCAAATACACACCCATTGTTGTGGGGCTTGCGGCCATGCTGGCCATATTGCCTCCACTATTCACCAACACCCCCTTCAGCCAGTGGGCTTACCGGGCTCTTGTATTCCTGGTTATTTCCTGTCCCTGTGCACTGGTGATCTCCATCCCGCTGGGCTTTTTCGGAGGGATCGGAGCCGCATCCAGGAAGGGTATACTTGTTAAAGGCGGGAACTACCTGGAAGCACTGGCCGGTGTGGAAACCATGGTGTTTGATAAAACCGGTACACTGACCACCGGCGTTTTTGAGGTGACGGGTGTAACTTCCCGCCCGGGATTTGCAGAGCAGGAGCTTCTCCACTATGCAGCCAGTGCCGAAAGCTATTCCACTCATCCCCTGGCACAATCCATTCTTAACAGGTATGGACAAAACCCCGATCCTGCCAGGATGGACAGCCATACCGAGATTCCGGGAAAGGGGGTGAGTGCCCGGGTTGACGGCAAACAGGTACTCTGCGGCAACAGAAGGTTGATGGCTGATTACAATATCGACGTTGACGAAGGGATTGCTGCCGGAACTTCTGTCTATGTTGCCGTGGACGGAGTATATGCAGGACGAATAGATATGGGAGATACTCTGAAGCCTGATGCCGCATCTGCACTTAAGACCCTGCGGGACATGGGCATTAACGATACGGTGCTTCTTACCGGAGACATCCGGGAAACAGCCCATGAAGTGGCCGGGCGCCTTGGAATCGGCAAGGTTCATTCTCAGCTGCTTCCTCAGGATAAGGTAACGGTACTGGAGGGCATTATGCAGAAGCAGGAAGGCAAACCGGTGGTGTTTGTGGGGGACGGAATCAACGATGCCGCCGTTATCTCAAGGGCGGATATCGGCATAGCCATGGGCGGAATTGGCTCGGATGCAGCCATTGAGGCAGCGGATATTGTCATCATGGACGATGAGCTCAAAAAACTGGGCGATGCGGTGGCCATTTCCAGGAAAACCAAACGCATTGTCTGGCAAAACATCATTTTAGCTCTGGGGGTTAAGCTTTTGTTTTTGACTATGGCCACAGGCGGGCTGGCGACCTTGTGGGAGGCAGTCTTTGCCGATGTTGGTGTAGCTCTTCTGGCAGTTCTAAATGCCATGCGCATCATAAGAACCGGTAATATGCGGAGTTGAACAACCAGGTTTCAGCCTTTAACAGCTTTATCAAATATGGTATAGTTAGGATATTGAAATAGTGTGGAGTCAATGGATTCACACTATTTCGCCTATTAGTAGGTTTTCAGACCGGATGTCATACGGGAGAATGGTTCATGTCTGAATATGATAATAAACTTCTGGACCAACCACTGAAATATTTAAAGGGTGTGGGTGAAAACCGGGCAAGATTGTTTTCCAGGCTTGGTCTTTTCACCCTTGGTGATATCATCCATTACTTTCCCAGGGATTATGAGGATCGGTCGGTGTGCAAACCCATCTCAGAGGCGGCTGACGGGGAATCCATAACCATGAGGGTCCGCTTTGTTTCCGATATTTCGCAAACACGTCCCAGAAGAAACCTTAGCATACAAAAAGCCCAGGTGACCGATGGTACATCATTTATGAACGTGACATGGTTTAATCAAAGTTATGTGAAGCAGAGTATAGACATATCCCGTGAATATGTCTTTTATGGCACTGTCAAGCGTGTGGGATCCCGTGTGGAAATCAACAACCCTGTTTTTGAGCAACTGGAACATTCAGGTAGTCTCACCGGCCGTATTGTGCCGGTCTATCCCTTAACCAGGGGCATCACACAGAATATACTCAGGAAAATCCTCAGGAATGCTCTGGATACCGTTTCGGATAAGCTTGTGGATATTCTTCCCCCGAGTTTACGCAGCCAATACCATTTGGCTGAAACAGCCTTTTCATTTGAGCAGATCCATTTTCCCACCAGCATGGAAAATATGGAAATGGCTAGAAGACGCCTGGTTTTTGAAGAACTGCTGCTGCTTCAATTGGGGCTTTCCTCCATAAAGGGCAGTAACAGCGGCCAAAGCGGGATCCGTTTTTCATCTGTTGATATAAACCCGCTTTTAAAGGCTCTGCCATTCAAACTTACTGATGCCCAGGTAAGGGTTTTTGATGAAATACGGGCCGATATGGAATCTGACAGGCGAATGAACAGGCTTATACAGGGAGATGTGGGCTCAGGAAAGACCATTTTGGCAGTACTGGCTATCTATATAGCCGCCGTGTCCGGGTATCAGAGTGCCTTTATGGCGCCTACCGAGATACTTGCGGAGCAGCATTACCGCAGTATTGCCCCCTTGCTTGAAGAGTTTGATATTAAGGTTGGACTTCTTACCGGGGGCATGAGGAAGAAAGAGAAGGAAGCTATCAAGGAGGATGCAGAAAAGGGGCGGCTGAACGTCCTTGTAGGAACCCATGCTGTTCTGGAGGACAGCACCATGTTCAGCAAGCTCGGTCTTGTGATAACCGATGAGCAGCACAGGTTCGGTGTTCGCCAGAGGGCAAGGCTCTCACAGAAAGGCCAAAACCCGGATCTGCTGGTCATGACGGCTACGCCCATTCCCCGGACCCTATCCCTGGTGCTTTACGGGGATCTGGATGTATCCATTGTAGACACCCTCCCTCCCGGCAGAAAGCCCATCAAAACCTATGTGGTGGATGATCGAATGAGGGACAGGGTATATAAATTCATTCGAAAAAATATAGCAGAGGGACGTCAGGCATATATAGTCTGCCCCCTTGTGGAAGAATCCGATGCCATGGATGTTGAATCGGCCACGGGCCTGGTTGAAAAGATTAAGGATGATGCCTTAAAAGGGCTTCGTGTGGGACTTATACATGGCAAGATGAAAAGTGCCGAAAAGGATGATATCATGAGGCGGTTCTCCAAAGGAGAACTGCAGGTGCTTGTTTCCACTACCGTTATAGAAGTAGGGGTTAATGTACCCAATGCAAGTATTATGGTTATCGAAAATGCAGAACGCTTTGGTCTGGCTCAGCTCCACCAGCTCAGGGGCAGGGTGGGCAGGGGTGTCCATCAATCCTACTGCATCCTTTTCAACCAGAGTAAGAGCCAGGTATCCAGGCAGAGGATGGAGATAATGGCATCGTCAAATGACGGCTTTGTTATCGCCGAAAAAGACCTTGAGCTGAGGGGCCCGGGGGATGTTTTTGGTGTAAGGCAGCATGGTCTTCCAGAGTTCAGGATTGCCAATCTTTATCGTGACATGGATGTGCTGAAGGATGTGCAGAAGGCTGCCAAACACATAGTCTCGGAGGGTCTGATGGAGAATGATGAATCATATCGGCCACTGGCCAGGAGAGTGGAACTGATGGTCAGAAAAAAGCTGCAGGAATTATCCATGAATTAGCCGATGTGGTATATATGAAAAGGTGGCATAAAAATGGTTAGAATTATATCAGGGATTGCTGGGGGTATACCCATCAAAACACCTCCCACAGAAAAGACTAAGCCTACATTGGATCGGGTGAAGGAATCTGTTTTTTCAATCCTGCAGCCCTATTTACCCGGGTCAAAGGTATTGGATCTGTTTGCCGGTTCCGGAAGTCTGGGGCTTGAGGCGTTGAGCCGGGGTGCTGATTTTGCATTTTTTGTGGACAACAGCAGATTATGTACCGAAATAATTAAAGAGAATATCGGGAAGATAAGAATGACCGATAAGGCGCATGTGGTAAGGTCGGATGCTTATAAAGCAATCAGGGATTTGGCGGATCAGGGAAGGCAATTCGACATAATACTTATGGATCCGCCGTATTCACGAAATTTTGTATGTAAAACACTGCAAATGATCGTAGAAAATGATATAATAATCGAAAATGGTTTGGTTGCAGTGGAGCATATCGAGAGCGAGCCATTGCCCGACAGGATTGGGAGGCTTGGAAAGGTTCGTTCAAAGCATTATGGTGACACTGTTTTTACATTTTATATCCTAAATGGTGCGGATGGGGAGGCATAGAGTTTGAAACTGCTGGTTTACCCTGGAAGCTTTGATCCAGTTACAAACGGACATATGGATATCATTGAGCGAGCATCAAAAATATGTGATAGGCTGATCGTGGCTGTGCTTGTCAACGAAAGCAAGACCCCTGTATTTACCATGGAAGAGCGAACCATGCTCCTGGAAAAAGCAATTGGGGACAGGGAGAACATTGAGGTGTGCAGCTTCTCTGGCCTTTTAGTGGATTTTATGAAGAGAGTCAATGCCAAAACCATTATTAAGGGGTTGCGCGCAGTTTCGGATTTCGAATATGAAATGCAGATGGCTCTACTGAACCGGAAGCTGGATAATGAGATCGATACTCTTTTTATGATGACCAGTATCAACAACAGTTTTCTAAGCTCCAGTGTGGTAAGGGAGCTTGCGAGAAATGGTGCCGGGATAGAGGATTATGTTCCTCATTCCATTGCTCCTTATATATATGAAAAATTTAAAAAGGCGGGTGTCTGAATGATGGAGCTTTTGGAGCTTTTAGAACAGATGGAGGAGATAATCGAAAGCGGGACTGGTATCCCATTTTCCGGAGGAAAGTGCCTTATCAACCGGGACGAGGTGCTTGAAATCATTCAGGAAATCCGTCTTCGTCTTCCCGATGATATGAAGCATGCCAAGAGGATTGTGGAAGAGAAAATGCGAATTCTCTCCGATGCTCAGCAGGAAGCCGAGAATATACTGAATAATGCGGAAAACCGTATAGCGGCTCTGGTGGATGAGCATGAGATTACAAAGAAGGCTTATGAGCAAGCCGAAGTGATTATTTCCAATGCAAAGAAGAATGCGAGGGAAATACGCCTTGGCACCAGGGAGTATGCAGATGGTATTCTCAACAAGGTGGAAGAAATTCTGGAGGACACACTAGACGTTATAAAAATGAACCGGCAGGAACTGAAATAGTTACATACAATTCATTTTTTAACAGTTTTGTTTGAATGGCGGATTGATCCGCCATTTTCATATGGGTTTATGACTAAGGCTACGATCAGTATCATAATGGTAATTATTCTGAAGCTGGAGGGAATACCCGATACCATAGGTTTGAGGTTGGACGTGGCGAGGCTGACGGGCAGAAGGCTTAGGGCTGCAATGGTCAGTATGCATGCAACACCACCATGAAGGATCTTCCCGAGGAAGAACACCCCATACCGGGCTCCGGTTCCCTTCATGATCCCCATGACCTGGGTATGCACCGAGAACCCTGCAAATCCACAGATAAAGGAGACCAGGGAGAGCTGAACCACAGCAGGAGTATTCACTGTATGGGCAATGGCACTGGAACCCGATGAGATCTCCATGATGCCTCTCAGCACTGCTGTTATGCCATCTCCTGTAAGGCTTTCAGGCAGTATAGCCGACAGCATCTGGCCAAGCAGGCTGAACAAACCTGTTTTATACAATAACTCAGACAGCACTGCAAAAAGGACGATGTAACCGGTAACCTTGATGGACAAAATAGCGGCATCTTCAATAGCACCGGGGAAGAGGGCTGCGATGCTGTTCTTCCTGTTCATTTTGATATTACTGTCCTCGAAGACCATCGTTCCATTATTCAATTGAAATTGACCTCTTCTTAGCAGCCGGTTCAGGATGAGTGCGGCTAAAAGTCCCGAAACCCAGTGAATTCCCAGAAGGATGAAACCTACCCTTATGCTTCTGAACAGGCCTGCACCCACAGTGCCGATTATGAACAACGGACTGCAGTTATTTGCAATGGCTATCACCCTTGAAGCCTGGTTTGAGTCCAGAAGTCCTTCATCCAGCATATCTCTGGCAAGTTTGGCTCCGGTGGGATAGCCGCTGAGGTAGCCCAGGACAATGGTGGGCAGAATGTAGTAGGGCAGACCGATAAGACCCTGGATCAGCCGCCTTAAAAACCTGGGGCAGGTGAAATTCTTCAAAAAGGGTACGGAAAGCCGCGACAGAACAAAGAAGGGAAACAGCGAGGGGATCACCACGTCCAGACACAGATAGATAGCATCTCTTGCTGCCTTTGATGTTTCCTTTGCGTAGAGGGCCAACATAAGTGCCAATGCCGGGAAGATATAAACGATGCATTTTCTGTACAGGCTGGTGTGATTATTCATGTCCGCTCTGATAAATCAAGACTCGCTTAATAGATATTCCTTAAGGGGCGTAAAGTTGCATTGAAACATCAGAGAATGTATAATATATCATGCAACATATAATGATTATACCGGACAGACCATCATGGTTCCTCTTAAGATACCTATAGCTGTTTTTGGGGGATCAAAATGAATGGAGGTATCCGTATGAACGAGAATGAACTCAGTTTGAACACATCCCAGGATATTGGAGAGGTCAAGATATCGGCCGATGTTATTACGGTAATCGCTCATACGGTGGCCAGTGAGGTTGAGGGTGTTTCAAGTATGAGTTCCGGTATTGCTGATAATATTTCTTCAGTATTGGGACGCAAGACATCATCCAAGGGTGTGAAGGTAGATATCACCGATAAGGGAGTTGTCATCGATTTCTATATCGTGGTGGATTATGGAGCCAGAATCCCAGATGTGGCCTGGAGGATCCAGGAACGTGTCAAGTCTGCAGTTGAAAGCATGTCCGGCATGCATGTCAATGCCATTAACATCCATGTACAAGGTGTAAGCTTTGATAAAAATGCTAAAGAGGCTCATAAAACCGATGCTTCCACAAAGCAGAGTTGAGGTGTTGAATGTTCGGTTATGTTGAGCCAGATAAACCTGAACTGAAGATTCGTGAATTCGAAGTTTTCCGGGGTTATTATTGCGGTGTTTGCAAAAGCATTGGCAAAAGATTTGGTCAGGTTCCCAGGATATCACTTAATTACGACCTGGCGTTTCTTGCTGTCCTGCTGGATTCCACCCAGGGGGAAATGAGCATTGGAAAGGTTGAGCGCTGCATTGCCCATCCCATCAGGAAGCGATATGTTATCAGGCGCAATCAATTTGTTGATTATGCGGCAGACATGAACATAGTTTTGGCGTATTATAATTTAAGAGATAAATGGTCTGATGAAAAAAACCTTTTGGGTGCCTTTGGATCCATGGTTCTCAGAGGTGCCTATAAGAAAGCCTCAAAACGGTATAAAGAAAAAACAGAAAAAATAAAAAGCCTGCTGGATGAATTAATCAGGCTGGAGAAAGAGAAATGCGCTTCCCTTGATGAAGCGGCGGAACCTTTTGCCAACATCATGAGAGAGGTTTTCCAATGTCCTCATGTTGAAGATGAGAGCAAGCGCAAGGTGCTTGGATGGCTGGGTTACAATATAGGAAGATGGATTTACATACTGGATGCATGGGATGATTTAGCAGACGACATCAAGTCCGGCAGCTATAATGCGATCCTGCTGCAATTTCAATACAATGGGGGCGACCTTGATGCATTCAAGGCCAGCATTAAGGAAAGACTTGATTTTAGCCTGACTTACTCACTGAGTGAGTGTGAAAAAGCATATTCATTATTGGGAGCGGTGAAGAACGCGGGTATTATTGATAATATTATCTATTCGGGTCTCATTGTGAAGACAGACAAGGTTTTACAGGGGAGATGCAAAAAGAATGAAAAAGAATCCATATAAGGTTTTAGGGGTCAAAGAAGGAGCCAGTTACGACGAGATAAAAAAGGCATATAGGGAACTGGCCAAGAAATATCATCCCGATCGGTATCGCAACAATCCGCTTGCTGATCTTGCCGATGAAAAAATGCGGGAAATCAACGAGGCCTATGACTTCCTCATGAAGAATGCAGGGGGAGCTTATCAATATCAGAGCGAGAGTCAGTCCTATGGTAACAGCACCGCCTCCCAGAGCGGTTCCTACCGAACCCAGTATCAAAGCCAACAAAGCAGGCAACAGAGCCAGCAGGGTTATGCAGATGAGTCTGAGTTGGAGAGGCAGGTTCGTACTCACATTAACAATGGTAATCTCAATGAGGCACAACGGATTCTGGACAGGATGCGCAACCGAAATGCCAATTGGTACTACCTGCAGGGCTTGGTTTTCTTAAGAAGAGGCTGGTATGACAGGGGCTACTCCAACATACAGAGGGCAGCCAATATGGATCCTACTAATTATGAGTACAGGAACGCTTTGAATAATCTTAACAACCAGTCCTTCGGATACAGGCATAATCCATATTACAACAACACTTACAGGAGTAATCCTGATATGTGCCAGATATGCGGTACTCTGTGGTGCGCTGATTCCTGCTGCGAGTGCATGGGTGGAGACCTCATAGGCTGTTGCTGACCGAGGCCATGCTATATAGAGCCAGCTAGTAATCTATTGGAGGAATGGGGTTGTCTGCTGAACGCGCATCAGGAAACCATACAAGAAAAATAGCATTGACCGGGGTTCTATCAGCCATAGTCGTATCGGCCTTGGTGCTGGAATCCATCGCACCAACCGGACGGCTGGGATTCTATGTTCTGGCAGCATTTGTGCTTTCGGTCATTCTTCTTGAATGCGGTATCCGGTTTGCCTGGGCTGGATATATTGTGACCAGCCTGGCGGGTTTCATTGCTGTTCCTGAGAAACTCAACATCTTACCCTATATCGCTTTTTTTGGCATCTACACCGTCGTCAAATACCATATAGAAAGCCTCAGAAAGGTATGGCTTGAGATCCTTCTAAAACTTGCTGCATTCAATCTTTTTTTATGGCCTGCCTGGGGCATGGCGAAAGCATTTCTTCCAGAATCCCTGACAATGGGCTGGGGCGTTCCGGTAGTGGGAGCGGTTCTGCAAATCCTCTTTTTGTTATATGATTATCTTTTTACCCTATGGATTCGTTTTTATTTTGAGAAGATTGCGCCAAAGGTAAAAAGAGGCTAGTTATAGTTTTCAGCCCGTGTTTTGTTTAAAACAGCGACGGACGGACTCGAATCTGCGTGGTTACGGTCAGCCCGCAGACCTGGTTTTATTGTATTAAGGAGATGCTTATGGATAAAAGGGCACTTAAAGTGCTTGAATATGATAAGATCATAAGAATGCTGAATGAAAGGACTGCATCGGAGCTTGGCCGTTCCATTTCCGGAGGGCTGACTCCCTCGACAGATCTACGCGAAGTTGAGTACAGGCTCAGGGAGACCACCGATGCTGCAGCCTATCTGTGGAGAAAGGGCGATGCTCCCTTTGGAGGGGTTCATGATATCCGTTCCACTTTAAAGCGGGTGGAGATCGGAGCTACCCTCGGTATACCGGAACTTCTGAGAATAGGAGATATGTTAAGGTGCTGCCGTATTCTGAAGCAGTTCCTCACCAATGATGTACCTTCCGACTGGGAGGGCAATATTGCGCTGGAGTTGGGCAGGCAAATCACACCCTCACGGGATGTGGAGGATGCGATAGCGAGAGCGATCATCAGTGAAGAGGAGATATCTGATCACGCAAGTCCGGCTCTTGCAACCATTCGAAGAAACATCAGACAAAAACAGGACAGCATTAAGGATAAACTCAATGCCATCATAAGGTCGGCGGATAATCGGAAGTACATGCAGGATGCTGTTGTGACCATGCGGGGAGATCGGTACGTTATTCCTATTAAGCAGGAATACAAGGCTATGGTTCCCGGATTGATTCATGATATGTCTGCCAGTGGTGCTACAGTATTTATCGAGCCCCTGTCGGTTGTTGAGACCAATAATGAGATAAAATCGCTTATCATCCGCGAGCAGCAGGAAATTGAAAGGATACTGATGGAACTCACCGGGATGGTTGCGGAGATAAGAGAGCCCCTGAAAGTAAATGTGGAGATCGTCTCCACCCTCGATTTCATCTTTGCCAAGGCAAAGCTCTCGAGGGATCTGAATTGTATCTGTCCCAAACTGTCCCGTTCTAAGGTTTTAAAGATCCTGCAGGGAAGGCACCCCCTCCTTGACAGGAAGACCGTTGTGCCCATAGATATCGAGCTTGGAGACCGATTCTCAACGTTAGTAATCACAGGACCCAATACCGGAGGTAAAACCGTTACTCTTAAAACAGTGGGCCTTTTTGTGCTGATGCTTCAGGCCGGGTTGCATCTGCCGGTAAAGGAAGGCAGTGAGTTTGGACTTTTCAGCAACGTCTTTGCCGATATCGGGGATGAACAGAGCATTGAGCAGTCCTTGAGCACCTTCTCGTCACACATGAAGAATATTGTAAAGATACTGGCTGAGGCGGATGAATCAAGCCTTGTCCTTTTTGACGAACTGGGTGCCGGAACCGACCCCACTGAGGGTGCCGCCCTCGCCATAGCTATTCTGGATGGACTGACCCAAAGAGGGATCCGCACGATTGCTACCACCCACTACAGCGAGCTTAAAATCTATGCCATGACAAACGAGAGAGTAGAGAATGCCTGCTGTGAGTTTGATGTGGAGACTTTAAGGCCCACCTACAGACTGCTGGTTGGCATACCCGGAAAAAGCAATGCTTTTGCCATATCCGAGAAGCTGGGTCTGGAAAGGGATGTTATAAGCAGGGCAAAGGAGTTTTTAACCCAGGACAGCATCCGCTTTGAGGACGTCCTCTCGGATATTGAGAAAAGCAGAACCCAGGCCCTGCGTGAAAAGGAACAGGCCGAGGCATTCAAGCGTCAAATCGAAGAAATCAGACGGGAGGCCGAGAAGGAAAGGGAGAAGATAGCCAGGGAGCGGGATCGGATTATCTCAAAGGCAAAGGATGAAGCCCGTTCTTTGATCATTGAAGCAAGATATGAGGCGGAGGAACTCCTGGAACGCTTGAAGACCATGGAGAAAGAAGGGTTTGGACAGAACAGCACTAAAGAACTCCGGGAGGCCAGAGCCGGTGTGCGAAGGCTCGATCATCTGGAAGCTGCATATGTGGACGAAATCGGTGTCAGAGACGGCTATGCCGAGCCTCCAAAGGATCTTAGGCCTGGTGAGAGCGTGATGCTGCTGAGCCTCAATCAGAAAGCAACGGTGCTGGAAGAGCCTGATGGGGACGGGCAGGTGCTTGTACAGGCAGGGATTATGAAGATTAAAGTTCATATCACTCAACTTTCACGAATTAACGAGCAGAAAAACACCATTGAAAAGATGCAGAAGGTTCGTATGACCAGTGTCAAGGCTTCCCCAATCGGGCTGGAACTGGATTTGAGGGGCCTTAATGTTGAGGAAGCCCTGGACAGGGTTGACAAATACATTGATGATGCTACAATCGCCGGGCTCCACGAGGTTACACTGATCCACGGAAAGGGTACCGGTACGCTGAGAAAGGCTATATCCGAGCATCTTCGAAGGCATGGGCAAGTGGAGTCCTTCAGGCTTGGAAAGTACGGTGAAGGTGAAGCAGGCGTAACTGTCGTGAAACTAGGCTGAACATAACACTATTTACATTACGGGATTATTATGTATAATAGGTAGAGTAGGGATGCGGGGGTTCCGCATCAATGTAACACGGAGATTTCATTATAGCATGGAATGAACATCTCAATTTTGTAGTATGGAAGGATGGTATTTGTCATGCCTATTAAGATTGCTCTTCTTGTGCTTTTTATTCTTGTGACAATTGGTGTTGGCATCTATAGCAGAAGACGGGTTCATGGAATCAATGACTTCTTTTTGGGAAGCAGAAAGATGGGAGCATGGATAACCGCTTTTGCATACGGAACATCCTATTTTTCGGCTGTGGTGTTTGTGGGCTACGCCGGAAAGTTCGGATGGGCCAACGGCTTGTCGGTTGTTTGGATCGGTATTGGTAATGCCGTCATAGGCTGTCTTCTTGCGTGGATCTTGCTGGCCAAAAAGACACGTGTCATGACCCACAAGCTGAATGCTTCCACCATGCCGGAGTTTTTTGCAGCCAGATATGACAGTGTGAGCATGAAGATAGTCAGTGCCGTTGTGATCTTTGTATTTCTGGTGCCCTATACCGCTTCGATTTACAAAGGCCTGGGTTATATGTTCGAGAGTGCTTTCGGGCTTCCAATGGACACCATAATCCTTATTATGACCGGTCTGACCGGCTTATATCTCATCCTTGGAGGGTATGTGGCCACTGCTATTAACGATCTGATCCAGGGAGTCATCATGCTGGTCGGCACAATCCTGATGGTGGCTTACATATTGAGCCATCCGGAGGTTGGGGGACTGACCCAGGGTATTGCCAAGCTTTCTTCCATGGATAGCGGATTGACGAGCTTCTTTGGCCCGGCGCCTCTCAAACTGGGAGCCCTGGTTCTGCTTACCAGCCTTGGTACCTGGGGGCTTCCGCAAATACTGCACAAGTTCTACACGGTGAAGGATGAAAAAGCCATAAAGCGGGGAACCATCATCTCCACGCTTTTCTCGCTGATCATAGGAGGCAGTGCCTATTTTGTGGGTGCCTTTGGACGGGTCATGCTAGACAACCAGGTTCCCAACGGAAATATGGACATGATCATTCCGGTGATGCTTGAAAAAGCCTTGCCCGATGTTTTGATGGGAGTTATCATTGTACTGATGCTTTCGGCATCCATGTCCACCCTGTCATCCCTGGTTCTTGTCTCAAGTTCTGTGATATCCATAGACCTGATTAAGGGGTTTGTAAAGCCCGACATTGATGATAAGAAAAATATGATGCTCATGCGCTTTTTCTGCTTCATCTTTGTGGTTCTGTCCTTCTTCATGGCCATCTGGGAGAATCCTACCATTGATGCGCTCATGGCGCTGTCATGGGGTGTGATTTCGGGAATGTTCATCGCTCCCTACCTGTTTGGTCTGTTGTGGAAGGGCACCACCCGCATCGGTGCCTGGTCCGGATTTGCCACCGGCTTTTTGGTAATGCTTATCGGCCTTGCCATTGAACTTCCCAAAACCGGATTTGACATGGCCAAGGTATTTGTTCCGGGCATAGGCGCAATAGCCATGCTGGCATCCCTTGTAGTGGTGCCCGTTGTAAGCCTTGTTACGAAAAAATATAGCAAGGCGCATATCAGCAAGGTATTTGATTCCGAACGGACTGCAGCCTGAATGATGAGGAGTTAATTATGAAACAGGGGATTTGCCTGTCCCCCCATCAGGCAAATCCCCTGTTGTTTTTGCATGCATCCCTTATATCATCATGTGAAGCGCTTTTGGCGTCATTATTGCGGCACGGATGTCATTGATAGTTGCGAAGTGTCTACGTCATTGAAAGAAGGCTCGGCCTTTGTGTCGGTGCGAGGAGCTGCACGACGAAGCAAGCATACCCCTTTATTCCCACATCCATATTGGACATTGCTGATAAAAAACTGATATAATATTTAGTATTGTAAAACTGCCCAGGCAGTGGGGTGGCTTGCCGTCCGTGCCTGGAAGACACGTGAGGAGAAGGTCAATGAAAAAGCTTATGCTTGGCAATGAAGCCATTGCCAGAGGTGTATATGAGGCCGGTGCCACAGTGGCTTCAGCCTATCCCGGGACTCCCAGCACCGAGATTACCGAATACATAGCAAAATATGACGAGATTTATTCCGAGTGGGCTCCGAACGAAAAGGTTGCCCTGGAGGTTGCCATTGGCGCTTCTGTGGGCGGAGTACGTTCTACCTGCGCCATGAAGCATGTGGGCCTTAACGTTGCGGCAGATCCGCTGTTTACTGCAGCCTATACTGGCGTAAATGGCGGTCTGGTGATCTTTGTGGCGGACGATCCCGGCATGCACAGCTCCCAGAATGAGCAGGATACCCGAATCATTGCCAGGGCTGCAAAGGTACCGGTTCTGGAACCTTCAGACAGCCAGGAATGCAAGGATTTTACCAAAGAAGCCTTCAGGATCAGTGAAGAGTATGATACTCCCGTTATTGTGAGACTCACCACCAGAGTAGCCCATTCACAGGGGCTGGTTGAACTAGGTGAGAGGGATGATATTCCAATTAAGCCCTATTCAAAAGATCCGGGCAAATATGTCATGATGCCAGCAATGGCAAAAAGGCGCCATGTTGTGGTAGAAGAAAGGCTTTCAAGGCTTGCTGAGTTCTCAGACTCCACAACTCTTAACCGCATTGAATGGGGAGACAGGAAGATAGGGGTTATAACCAGCGGTATTACCTATCAATACGCAAAAGAAGCTTTTGGAGATGCCTCCTTCCTGAAGCTGGGTATGGTTTATCCGCTGCCGGAGAAGTTGATCAGGGAATTTGCGGCAGGGGTTGAAACCCTGTATGTCATAGAAGAGTTGGAACCCTTTATTGAAAACAATTGCCTGAGAATGGGTATTGAGGTCAAAGGTAAGGCCTTGCTGCCTGTGATCGGTGAATACAGCGCCAGTCTGATTCGTGAGAGGGTATTCGGGCAAAAGCAAGAAAAGTACAACAGTATTGAAGAGGAAATACCTGTCCGTCCGCCGGTCATGTGTGCAGGATGTCCCCACCGCGGTGTCTTTTATGTGCTGAAAAAATTGAAACTCACTGTGACCGGGGATATAGGGTGTTATACCCTTGGTGCCCTGCAGCCCCTTGAATCGGTGGATACCTGTGTTTGCATGGGTGCAAGCGTGGGTATGGCTCACGGCATGGAAAAGGCGAGGGGACGGGATGCCGCCCGAAAGACAGTTGCAGTTATTGGGGATTCCACCTTCATTCATTCCGGCATAACGGGTCTGATTGATATTGTCTACAATAAGGGAACTTCCACGGTTGTGATACTGGATAACTCCATTACCGGCATGACGGGGCATCAGCATAATCCTGCCACCGGCTTTACCATCAAGGGAGAACCCACCCGTCAGGTGGATCTGGTAAAGCTATGCCAGGCGGTGGGTGTGGATAGGGTACGGATCTGCGATCCATTCGATCTGGAAGAGATGGAAAGGATCATAAGGGAAGAAACAGCGGCCGAGGAGCCCTCTGTGATCATTGCTCAAAGACCCTGCGCCTTGCTGAAACATGTAAAATTCAATGGGGCATTGAGTATCAACACCGATAGGTGTACCAAATGCAGGATGTGTATGCGCCTTGGTTGCCCCGCCATCGTGGACAGAGGCACCCATATTGAAGTGGATTCTGCTCTCTGTGTAGGATGTGACCTCTGTACAAAGGTGTGCCGCTTTAATGCGTTTGAAAGGCTTGGTGGAGAAGATGCGTGATACGTCAATTATGATAGTCGGAGTCGGAGGCCAGGGTACCCTCCTGACCAGCAGGATTCTTGGCAATGTGGGTATCAGTACCGGTGCCGATGTGAAGGTGTCGGAGGTTCATGGAATGTCCCAGCGGGGTGGCAGCGTTGTAACCTATGTCAAGATGGGAGAGAAGGTTAGCTCACCCATCATCGAAAAAGGTGAGGCCGATATCCTGCTCTGCTTTGAAGAGTTGGAAGCCCTGCGCTGGGTTGATTATGCCAAAAAAGATGCCTCCATCATCATCAATACCCAAAGGATCGATCCCATGCCGGTAATAACCGGGAAAGCAAAGTATCCTGAGAATATTGTTGAAAAGATCAGTGCTGAATATAAGAACGTGGTGACTGTCCCCGCCCTTGAGCTGGCTGAGGCCTGCGGAAGCATCAAAGCTGTCAATGTTGTTATGATAGGTGTCCTGGCCAGGAGAACGGGCATTCCCGAAGAAATATGGATCGAATCCATACGGAAGACGGTGAAACCTCAGTTTGTTGATATGAATATCGAGGCATTTAAGAAGGGTTATAATCTCTGAGTAAAAGGCGGGCATGTAGCCCGCTTTTTTTCTCCCGTTTTTGCGGTATAGCAAATGGATAACTGTTGAGATGTGAGTGGATAAATATATGGGACATCATGCATGATGGGTTATACGTTATTGCAAAGAAAGGTAAAATTGGTGTAAGATTAGCGTATGCAGAAAAGCTGCCTATCTTCTTGAACCAAATACCCATATATGAAGAACCATAAAAAGGAGCAATGACTATGTTTAATCAAAAGATTGTTGAGAGCCTGGGGAAATCATCCATGATTCGAGCCATGTTTGAAGCAGGCGCAAAGCTCAAAGCCCAATATGGCGATGAAAATGTATTCGATTTTAGTCTGGGTAACCCTGATATAGAACCTCCCGCCCAGGTGCAGGAATCCATCAGGAAATATGCTAACAGTGAAACTCCGGGGCTGCACCATTATATGAACAATGCCGGATACCAGGATGTGAGGGCAAAGGTGGCAGAGCATCTCCAGAAAAAGAGCGGCATACCGCTGACACACGAAAACATTCTGATGGTGTGCGGAGCGGCCGCAGGCATGAACGTTGCCCTCAAGGCCCTGTTAAACCCGGGTGAAGAGGTCATCGTCCTGTCGCCCTTCTTTGTGGAGTACCTGTCCTATATTGAAAATGCCGATGGAAAGCCGGTTATCGTAAAGACCGAGAAGGATACCTTCCAGATAGATACGGAGGCTGTTAAAAACAGCATTACCCCCAAAACGAAAGGCATTATCCTGAATTCTCCCAATAATCCCACCGGAGTGGTTTATAGCGGAGAATCCCTTGAGAGGTTGAGAGAGGCTATTGAGGAGAAAGAGAAGGAGTTTGGCACAAACATCTTCATATTGTCCGATGAACCCTATGTGAGCATTGTTTACGACGGGGTCGAACTGCCCAATATGCTTACTGTATTTAAAAACTGCATAGTCATAAACTCCTTCAGTAAATCCCATGCCCTGCCAGGGGAGAGAATAGGCTATGTGGCTACCAGCAGCCGTATTGATGATGTGAGCACCCTTATGGCCGCCATGATTACCCTGAACAGGACCTTGGGGTTTGTCAACGCTCCTGCCCTGTTCCAGAAGGTTGTGGCTGAAAACCTTGATGTGGCTGTCGATACCGGATTCTATCAGGAGAAGAGGGATATCCTGTATAACCATATCACCTCTGTGGGATTTGAATGTGTCAAGCCGGAAGGGGCATTCTACCTGTTTATGAAATCGCCCGTTGAGGATGATGTCGCTTTCTGCGAAACAGCCCAGAAGTACAACCTGCTCATCGTTCCCGGATCAGGGTTCGGCTGTCCCGGGTATGTGCGCATAGCCTACTGCTATGATACCCCTATGATCAAGAGAAGCCTTCCGGCCTTTACGAACCTTGCGAAGGAATATGGCCTGATCTAAGCAAGTTAACAAAGGGACATTTCACTATAATTAACAGTGCAGGTCTTGCCAGAGAGTGGCAAGACCTGCACTGTAGCAAAACTTTTCGTAATTATTATCGTATATTTATTAATAGGCTTTTATGCCTATGAAGAAAAGGCTGAAAAAGCGATTGGAAGGTGAGATCCATTGAAGATCACGTTGATTCATGGACAAAATCATAAGGGTAGTACATACCACATAGCGAGAATGACAGCGGAAAAGCTTCGCGGTGATATTGAGGAATTCTTTCTGCCACGGGATTTTAGCGGGGGGTGTTCCGGCTGTTTAGCGTGCCTGCATAAAGGCAGAGAGTTCTGCCCGAAGGCGGAAAAAGTCAGCGCTATTCTTGATTCCATGTTATCTTCTGATGTGATAATCATTGGTTCGCCAACCTATGTTATGGAAATGACATCGCATTTGAAGGGGTTTTTCGAGCATATCTTCACCGCGTGGCTTGCTCATAGACCGGAACCTGCGATGTTCTCAAAAATTGCTGTTGTTGTTTCCACTGCCGCCGGCATGGGTATGGATGGCGTTACGAAATCAATGGCTAAACAAATGTTTTATTTAGGCGTACCCAAAACATATCAAATTCCTTTCAGAGTCATGGCGAGTGATTGGGACGGAGTATCCGAGAAAACTAAAGCGAAGATCAATGCGAAAACGAATAAAATAGCCGGCAAGATCCTCTCCAAAAAAGGACGAGCAAAACCGGGAATAAGGACAAAGTTTATATTCTTAATGATGCGGGCATTTCAAAAAAATAATGATTACGCTCCCCTTGACAAGGCATATTGGGAAGACAAAAAGTGGCTTGAAAAAGAGAGGCCGTGGAGATAGGGACACTTCTTTCTAAACCTCCTCATTAATCCAGTAGGTACCATACCTTGCGGAATATCTGGCAGGTAAAAAAGTGGCGTCTATATTGATGCTACGCTCCCTATGCATGGGAGGAACTCACCTGTTTGACTGGTCAATACTGGGGCATAATGCTAAAATAGGGTCTGGGGAAACCCAGGAAAATAATGCATGGAAGGGTGATTTCTATGAAAATACTGGTTATGATGGCCAATGGATTTGAAGAAATTGAGGCTCTTTCAGTGGTTGATGTGGCCAGAAGAGCGGGTATTGAAACTGTGATGGTATCTGTTTCCGAGGAGTATTATGTGGACAGTGCCAGAAATGTACGGGTGAAGGCCGACAAGCTTTTAAAGGATATCACAGTTGAGAAGGAAGATATGATCGTCATACCTGGCGGACAGGGCGTGGAGGTTCTGGAAAAGAGCGGAGAACTTGCTGAACTATTAAAGAAGCACCGTTCTTATAGCGGCAGGGTTGCAGCCATCTGTGCAGGCCCATCCATTCCAGGGGAGCTGGGGCTCTTAAGAGGGATTAAGGCAGTCTGTTATCCCGGTTATGAACAATATCTCGAAGGCGCACAGGTAGCATATGATGATGTGGCAGTTGACAGTAACTTTATAACAAGCAGGGGCCCGGGCACCGCACTTGCCTTTTCCTATGCCATTGTGGGAGAGATTCTGGGCTATGACGTGGCTGACAAGCTGAAAAAGGACATGCTGTACAAGAATTAATAACAGGCTGGCTCAATGGCACGAAACTGAAACCTGAAATGAAGACGGGACTTATGGGGTCGGATTGCTTATGCTACCGGCATTAGCCTCTTGTAGTAAACCGGCGATTCATGTAAAATTGGGTAGGATTATTCTGGAATTACAGAGGCCATGAGCCTTCAGGAAGGAGAAACAGATGTTCAGAAGTATTGCAGAAATCAACGCGGCAAACTTACGGAAAAACACCTACCCGGGCAGAGGCATCGTGCTGGGCGCAACACAGGATGGTACAAAACTTGCCCAGATCTATTGGATCATGGGGCGCAGTCAGAACAGCCGGAACCGTGTTTTTCAGGAGGAATCCGGATTTGTGCGCACAAGAGCTTTTGATGAAAGCAAGCTCACCGATCCGTCCCTCATAATCTATTATCCTGTGAAGCATCATCGGGATATCCATGTGGTATCCAACGGAGACCAGACCGATACGGTCATAGAGTTTCTGAAAGCCGGAAATACATGGAACGAAGCACTAATGACCAGAGAGTTTGAGCCCGATGCACCCAATTTCACACCCCGCATTACAGGCATCATGGACCTTAAGGCATCATGGGCGTATGCCCTCTCCATTCTCAAATCCCAGGACGGAAATGATCAGCATTGTCTGCGTCATTTCTATTACTTTGAGAAACCTATTCACGGTTATGGCCACTGTATTCATACCTATCAGGGTGATGGAAACCCGCTGCCGTCTTTCAGCGGGGAGCCCTATATCATGCCCATACCCGAGGATGCAAAAAAAGCATGCCAATATTATTGGTCCCTGCTGGATGAGGAGAACAGGATCTCGCTGCTGGCCAAATATATAGACAGAGGAAGCGGCGAGTTTGAAATCAGTATGATAAACAGGCATGGAGCCTGATGTACCAGATTCCAAAGAATACAAACAGGAGGAATAATCATCATGCGTGATCTGAAGATAAAATATGGTTGTAACCCGCATCAAAAACCCGCAAGCATATATATGAGAGAAGGGGACCTCCCCGTTACGGTTCTCAACGGGAATCCCAGCGTTATCAATTTCATGGATGCCTTAAATGGATGGCAGCTGGTTAAAGAACTGAAGATGGCTACCGGCCTTCCCGCAGCGGCTTCCTTCAAGCATGTCAGCCCGGCAGGAGCCGCGGTTGGACTGCCTCTCAGCGATACCCTGAAAAAGGCATATCATATAGATGCAGCCCAGCTCTCTCCGGTAGCATGCGCATATGCCAGAGCCAGGGGAGCCGACAGGGTCTCGTCCTTTGGCGATTTTGCTGCCATCAGCGACAAAGTGGATGTGGACACGGCAAGGCTGCTCTCCCATGAGGTGTCCGATGGTATCATTGCTCCTGACTATGACAATGAGGCACTTGAGATCCTTAAGGCAAAGAAGAAGGGTAGCTATGTCATCATGCGCATGGATCCCCGCTATGAGCCTGCTGAACTGGAGTCACGGGATATTTTTGGTATAACCATTGAACAGATGAGAAATAATGCAGTCATCTCCAAAGATACCTTCAGCAATATTGTGACCGAGAATAAAGCCATGACCGAGGCGGCTGCTAGAGATCTTTTGGTATCATACATTACGTTGAAATATACCCAGTCCAACTCCATCTGTTTTGCCTATGACGGACAGGTGATCGGTTGCGGCGCAGGTCAGCAATCCAGAATCCATTGCACCAGACTGGCTGCATCCAAAGCCGACATATGGTTTCTGCGCCAGCATCCCCAGGTCTTGGGTCTGCGCTTTAAGGAAGGGCTTAAGCGCCCCGCCATGGATAATGCCATCGACCTGTATTTAAGGGATGATATATCCGAGATGGAGTACAAGGAGTGGGAAAAGCTATTTGAGGTAGTTCCGGAAAGGCTGACACAAAAGGATAAGGAAGCATGGCTCAGCCAGTTTACCGATGTGTCCTATGGCTCTGATGCCTTCATTCCATTCCGGGACAATATCGACAGGGCGGCAAAGAGCGGTGCCATGTATGTGGCGCAGGCAGGGGGCTCTACCCGGGATGAAGATGTGATCCGCGCCTGCAACGAGTACGGCATGGTCATGTGCTTTACCGGATTGAGGCTGTTCCATCACTAATAGCCCGGACATTTACTTAAACCAATGTAAATAATAGGGATTGATCGAATTGTCGCCATTGCTTGAAAACATCATATGGATGGTTGTGCTGGCAGGCCTGGCTGTCTGGATCGGGACAGTCTTTCTGCCTGCCCATAAATACAGAACGGCTTTCCTGCTGACGGTCGTTTTTTGTATGGCATTAAGGTATGTCCTTGTATTTTACATGTACAAGGGCGGAACCGAGGCGGCAGGCACCGACGGCCTGATCTACCATGAGGTGGCAAAAAACGTTGCGGATCAGCTAAGGTCGGGGGTCCCCATATGGAAGGTTGAATATAAGTATACATGGTATACCGTCCTGATGGGGATGCAGTATGCAGCCTTTGGCGTAAACCGGTATGCAGCTTCTTTTATCAATGCCTTTATTTCGGTAATGTCAGGCTTTGTTCTGTTCGGCCTTGCCCATGGTCTTAAGTTCACCTGGAAAAAATCCGCCATCATCAGCCTGGCTTACATCTTCATGCCCAGTATGATGGTATGGACTACCGATACCAGAAAGGAATCGGTCACCTTCTTCATCATCCTTTTGGTCTGGTACCTGTTTCTGAAGGTATTGCAGGAGCGAAACCGCAGCATGCTAAAACCCATACTCTACATGGTATTGGTCTGTGTTTTGCTCTGGATCAGTACCCTGTTAAGAATCTACATGCTGTACACCCTGGGCGGCGGTATCCTGGTGGCTCTCTTCTTCAGCTACCTGAAAACAAAAAGAAGGGTTCTGCTGGTTCTTGGAGCCATGGTTCTGATCACCTGCATAGTGGTAACATATACCACCATATTGGTTCAGATCGATGGCTATCATGCCCTTCCGCTGGACAGGAGCAAGGGCGGCGACGAGAACATCAGCGATGAATTGGGATCCATACTCAGCATTATAATGAGCAAGGATGTACCCGAGGCTATCAATGGGTTTCTGACCCAGCCCCATCTGGAAAAGGTCAGCAGAATATCGGATATAAGCGGGAACAAAGTTGCCATAACCGCTGTTAAGATAGAACAGCTTCTATGGTATATCTGTCTGGTGATTTCCATATTCGGCATAATCAATGCCATATTGGAAAGAAACCCGTATATACTGGGGCTTCTGGCCTTCATTCTTACCTACAGCCTGATAAATGCCCTGATCTGTGAGGATGTGGGGGAGACCTATTACCGCTACAGGGCTGCCATTGTTGCGCCAACCCTTCTGATTGCCGATTACAGACCGCTTCTCCACTCGCTCCGATCCATTATAAAGGGCAGGGCAGGTGCCATCGGATAAAATGCGTTTAGGGGGTTGCCCGGTGAAGTCAAGCCGATTTATCAATGGTATCATCTTATTCATGATAACAGTGCTTATCTTTAGTCTCTCCGGAGTTCGGGTTTTCGCAGCCTCAGATGATGAGTATTTGGTTGCGGCATATGATGTGACGGTTAATATCAATAGTGATGGATCGGCATATATCATGGAGCACATCGATTTCACCTTTTTTGACGGATTCAACAATATCATGATCCCCATCTGGAAGAACGAGGGTGAGGAGATAGAGGTCAGCCATGTCTATATGCAGCGCAAGGATGAACTCATTGAGTGCAGGCGATTGCTGGCCGGGCAGTGGGATGCAGAAGTGTTTACTGGAACCTACAGTGTCATAGATGAACCGGACCATGTGAAGCTGAAGATTTACGGTTCTTTCTACAGATCCTCCGGATCGGTTTTTGTACATTACAAGGTGAAAAATGCTGTCAGACGCTACCAGGATGTTGCCGAATACCAGCGCATCCATATCCCTAAGCTGTGGGAAACGCGGGTTTCCAGCATCAATATCGCTATCCGGCTTCCGGAACCCGCTCGGGCCGAGGATGTAGAACTCTGGATGCACGGCGTTTTTGTAGGCATCAAGTCCTTCACAAACAGCCAGATAGTCCGCTACAACGTACCCGACACGGTTCCCGGCGAGTATGTGGAAACACGTGTCATCTTTCCTCAAAAGCAGGTTTCAGACTGTCCTATGACCGATGATTCACCGAACCGTGACCGGATAGTAGCTGAAGAACTGGAATACCAGGTCAGCGATAAGGCGGATTTACTTGAGGCGAGGGAGGCCGCTGCCAGAAAGGCCGGACAGAAGGCATCTTTTGAGCGTATGAGGCAGCGGGTCAGAAATCTGCTTGGCATCCTCTCCCTGCTATTGGTCCTGTCCTGTGTATACTATGCTCTGTTCATCCGCAGAAAGCTGAGGTATGATAAAAAGAGTGCCCTGCCTTCGGCATTCAGCGGGATAGACAGGCTTGATCCGGCAGAGGTCAGGATGCTTGTTACTGGTGGAAGAACCGGAGCAAGAGCCATGATGGGTAAACTTATGGAGCTGGTTTCAAGAGGCTTTCTCAGCCCCGGGATCAGAAAAAGCCTGAAAAACAGGATCCGGTTCACCTTTAAAGTGGCAGACCCGATGAATGGCGATGAACTCAATGATGCCGACAGATATTTTTTGGACCGTATTATAGAGCTTTCCTCATCCAATAACGAATTTGATCCCATACAGCTTCTCGGGTTTACTGATTCTGATGAGAAGGCTGCCAGGATGAAGGCTCTGTATGACGGGTGGCTCCTTAAAGCAAGAGAAGCTTACCATGAAAGAAATATCCTGGACAGCAGTATGGTCAGGTATCGGAATTTTGGCCTGGTATACAGTGTCCTGTTACTCTTCCTGGGCTTTCTTATACCTGTTGCCTTCTCAGTGGCCATAGGCTATGTGATCTTTCCTGCAGGTTTGCTGCTGTTGGCCTTCTCTTTGAGAATCAGAAAATTTACCGTGTATGGAGCCGATCAGCTCAGGATATGGAAAGCCGTTCGGCTTGTTATAAAGAAGGATTCTCTCACATTGGATGCGCTGCCTGAGTGGATGCGTTCCTGTCCTGTCCTCATGGGCTATGGCGTGGCTCTGGGCATTGAGAAGGATGCTACGCGTTGGATCATGGCTCAGAACCATGGAGCAGGCTGTCCTTTGTGTGGGCTGAGCCAATCGGAGGAACTGGAGGATTACGGGCTTAACAAGATTGTGAGAAACACTCTTAACATTATGGATGAGGCTATTTCATCCCTTCAGGATGTATAAGACATGGTTGCAGCCTTAAGTGGGAAAGGAATTTAAACATGGCAGAAATAGTGCTTAAGGATATACATAAGTATTACGGAATACAACATGTCCTACGTGGCATCTCCCTGGAAATCTACGAAGGAACCAAGGTGGGACTTATCGGGAGAAATGGTGCAGGAAAAACAACACTGTTCAAAATCCTTTCAGGGGAAGAACCCTATGACAAGGGTGAGATACAGATTGCAAAAGGACTGAGAACAGGTATTCTTGATCAGATACCCCAGTATCCTGAAGATACTACAGTATACCAGGTTATTGATTCAGCCTTTCAGGATTTGCGGGAGATCAAAGAAAGCATAGATGCCCTGCAGGCCGAGCTGGCCGAAGACCCAGAAGCATCTGTAATGGGAAGGTATGGAGCCCTTTTGTCGGAGTTTGAGGCCAGAGGGGGCTATGAGACAGAAACACGCATAAAAAAAGTATGCACAGGGTTGGATATTGATCAGGATATGCAGAATAAGCCCTTTTCCAAACTAAGCGGCGGGGAGAAAACCCGGGTCAATCTGGCACGGATCATTTTGATGGATCCACACATCTTGCTTCTGGATGAGCCAACGAACCATCTGGATATCAAGTCAGCGGAATGGCTGGAGGAATACCTCCAGTCCTTTAAGGGAACGGTTGTGGTGATCTCCCATGACCGATATTTCCTGGATCGCGTTGTAAAGGTGATTATTGAGATAGAGGATGGTGTTGCAACGACCTACGAGGGAAACTACAGCAGATATGCCCTTTTAAAGGAGCAGAAAAGGCTGGAACAGCTCAAGCATTACCAGCAGGAACAAAAGAAGATCCGCCAGCTCGAAGAAGCCGTCAGACGCATGCATGAATGGGCAAACCGTGCTGATTCGGCCAAGATGCACCGTCGTGCCTTCAGTATGGAAAAACGTATAGAAAGGCTTAAGAGGGACGGCACCTCCAGACCGAAGAAAGAACAGAGAATTACCAGGGGATTTAGAACTGAGGGCTTTTCTGGCTCGGAAGTGGTTTTTTTAAGCGGTTTGAAGTTTGGTTTTGGCTCCAATACAATCCTGAACGGAGTGGAACTTCTTGTAAGAAGAAATGATAGGCTTGCCCTGCTTGGGGATAACGGGAGCGGCAAAACTACCCTCCTCAGGATAATAAGGGGAGAGCTTGCTCCCGATGAAGGAATAGTAAAGATCGGCTCAAGCATAAAAGCAGGTTACCTTCCCCAGCATGTTGTGTTTGATAACCCGGAAATGTCTGTTTTAGAAACGGTGCGGCACGAACTCATCATTGATGAGGGAACAGCCAGGAACATTCTGGCGGGCTTCATGTTCAGGGGCGAGGACGTGCTCAAGACGGTGGGAAGCCTTTCCGGGGGAGAGTTAAGCCGGCTTAAGCTGTGCCTTCTCATGCAGCAGGATGTCAACCTCCTGATCCTTGACGAGCCCACAAATCATCTGGACATTCAGTCCAGGGAATGGATAGAAGAAGCGCTGGATGCTTTTGAAGGCACCATTTTGTTTGTGTCCCATGACCGCTACTTTATCCGCAAATTTGCATCCTCGGTATGTGAACTGGAAGACGGAAAGCTGCTTTGTTTTGATGGTGATTATGAAACCTTCAGGGAATACAGGAGGATAGTTGAGGAAGAGAAAAGAAGAACTGCTTCCGAGGAAAGCAGGACTGCCAGGCCCAAACGGGAGAGAGCCAGAAAGCCCAATCCCAAGGCTCTTGAAAAGAGGCTGGCTTCCATTGAAACCGATATCTCTGAAACAGAGGCACGGCTCATGGATATTGAGCAGGAAATGGAGCAACATGCCTCAGATTATGTTAAGCTGGAAGAATTGCTCTCCGAAAAGGATGATCTTTCCGCAAAGCTGGAAGTACTGTATCGGAAATGGATGGAAACCCATCAATTGATGGGGGATGGGTCTCCATAGCCAGAACCGGAATCATAGGGATCTTATCAGGAGGCTTCGGGCTGTTCAAACTGGCTGTTGTAAAGCGAAGCGTAGAAGCCGTCTCTTGCCATCAGCTCATCGTGGGTTCCCTGCTCTACTATATCCCCCTCATTCATGACGAGGATCAGATCCGCATTTCTTATGGTGGACAGCCGATGGGCAATTATAAAGCTGGTTCTGCCCTTCATCAGATTGTCCATGGCCTTTTGGATCAGGACCTCGGTACGGGTGTCCACCGAGCTTGTGGCCTCATCCAGAATCAGAATCCTGGGATCGGCCAGTAATGCTCTTGCAATGGTGAGGAGCTGCTTTTGACCCTGGGATATATTGGATGCCTCTTCGTTTAGCATCATATTGTAACCATCGGGCAGAGTATGGATGAAATGGTCTGCATGGGCCATCCGGGCAGCTTCCTTCACCTCCTGGTCAGATGCGTCAAGGTGACCGTATCGAATATTCTCCATAATAGTTCCATGGAAAAGCCATGTATCCTGAAGAACCATGCCGAATATCTTCCTCAGATCTCTGCGGGTGTATTCGCGGATATCATGGCCATCCACTGTTATACGTCCACCGTTGAGATCATAAAAACGCATCAGCAGCTTTACCATGGTTGTTTTGCCAGCGCCGGTAGGACCTACAATGGCAACTCTCTGGCCTGGCTCCACACTGGCGTTGAAGTCCCTGATGATGATTTTTTCGGGATCATAGCCAAAACGCACATGCTCAAAGGCTACTCTGCCTTCAATCCTGTCTGGCAACACAGGGCTTTCAGATTCGGGTGATTCTTCGGATTCGCCCAAAAACTCAAAGACACGTTCTGCGGCCGCTGCGGTTGATTGCAATAAATTAGCCACCTGAGCAATCTGGGACACGGGCTGTGTAAAGAGGCGGACATATTGGATGAATGAGAGGATATCTCCCACCTGGATGGCACCTGTTGCTGCAAGCCATCCTCCCAGCATACAGACCACCACGTAGCCCAGATTCCCTATAAAAGCCATGATGGGCATCATCATGCCGGATAGAAACTGCGACTTCCAGGCAGAGCTGTAGAGGGTTTTGTTGAGCTCATCGAAGGTTTTCACAGACTCTTCTTCCCTGTTGAAGGCCTTCATGATGGTGTGACCACTGAAGCTTTCTTCCACATGGCCGTTGACATGCCCCAGGTATTCCTGATGGGTTCTGAAATGCTTCTGAGATCTCTTAACCACAAAGGTTATAAAGAAGGTTGAAATCGGTATGATCAATAGGGCGGCAAGGGTCATGATCCAGCTAATGGTGAGCATCATCACGAATACACCGATCATCATGGTGACCTGGGATAAGATCTGTGAAAGGCTCTGATTGAGCGTGTGACTGACGGTATCCACATCGTTGGTCACTCTGGACAGGATCTCGCCATGGGTCTTGGTATCAAAGTATTTCAGAGGCAGCCGATTGATTTTTTCGGCGATTGATTTTCTCATCCTGTATGAGATCCTCTGGGAAACTCCGGCCATAATGAAACCCTGAAGGAATGAGAAAATGCTGCTTGCAAGGTATAAACCCAAAAGGAGTATGAGGGTGTTGCCGATGGTACCAAAATCAATACCGGCTCCGGGAACTCCGCTTATTTTTTTCACCAATCCCTCAAACAGGATAGTGGTGGCATTGCCCAATATCTTGGGGCCTATGATGGAAAAGGCGGCGCTTCCAAAGGATAGTATCAGCACTGTCAGGATGGCTGCCCGATAGGGTTTCAGGTACTTAAGAAGCATTTTTAGAGCGCCCTTGAAATCCTTGGGCTTTTCGCCCGGTCCCATATGTCCTCCACGTGGGCGGAAACCGCCTCGAAAACCGGGTTTTGGCGGCATTTTACCTGATTGATCATGCTTTTTCATGATATCAATTCCTCCTCTGTAAGCTGGGACAGGGCAATCTCCCTGTAGACCTGACAGTTTGCCATAAGTTCCTGGTGGGTTCCTTTGCCTGCGATTCGTCCATTATCAAGAACGATAATCTGATCGGCATCTTTGATAGTGCTGATGCGCTGTGCCACAATAAGAACCGTGCTGTCTGCGGACTCAGCCCTGAGGGCTTTTCTAAGAGCTGCATCGGTCTTAAAGTCAAGAGCAGAGAAGCTGTCGTCAAAAATAAAGATATCAGGTTTTTTAACTAGAGCACGAGCGATGGATAGCCTTTGCTTCTGGCCGCCGGAGACATTGGCTCCGCCCTGGGAGATGGGAGATTGAATGCCTTCAGGTTTTTCGGAGATGAATTGTGATGCCTGGGCAACCTGTGCCGCCTTTTCCAGCAGAGCATCCGGTGCGTTCTCATCGCCGTATCTGAGATTGCTCTCTATTGTACCAGAAAAAAGGATACCCTTTTGCGGCACATATCCGATTCTATCCCTTAGCTCACGCTGGGTGACATGACGTATATCGGTGCCATCTATCAGAATCTGCCCGGCTGAGACATCGTAAAACCGTGGGATTAGATTAACAAGTGTGCTCTTGCCGCTGCCCGTACTGCCAATTAAGGCGGTTGTCTGTCCGGGTTTGGCAGTGAAGCTGATATCTTGAAGCACACAATCCTCAGCTCCCGGATATCTGAAGGACACATTTCTAAACTCCACTGTGGCAGGTCCGCCGGATTCGAAATGGGTTGGTGATTCAGGATCATTTATGGCCGTTTTTGTGCTGAGAACCTCGGCTATGCGCTGAGCTGAAACCGAGGCGCGGGGGAGCATGATGGACACCATGGAGATCATGAGAAAGGCCATGATGATATGCATGGTATATTGGATGAATGCCATCATGCTTCCCACCTGCATGGCTCCCGCATCCACCTGATGGGCTCCCACCCAGACAATCAGAACCGAGATGCCGTTCATTATCAGCATCATGATGGGCATCATGAGAGCCATTATGCGGCTGACAAAGAGATGGGTTCGTGTCAGATGGGTGTTGGCCTCATCAAAACGTTGTTCTTCATGCTTTTGGGTATTGAAAGCACGGATGACAAGCATCCCTTCCAAGCTCTCACGGGTTACCAGATTGAGCCTGTCCACAAGCTTCTGAATGATTTTGAATCTGGGTACCGCAACAAAGAACAGTACCAGAACCAGGGTTAAGATGGCCATGACCGCAACCGCAATTATCCACCCCATATTGGTATTGGTGGAAAGTACGCGGATGACCCCTCCAATGCCCAGAATTGGGGCGTAAAATACCATCCTGAACAGCATAACCATCACCATTTGAATCTGCTGGACGTCATTGGTTGTGCGGGTGATCAGGGATGCCGTGGAAAACTGATCAAACTCTGTTCCCGAGAACTCAACCACCTTCGAGAACAGAGACCTTCGGACATCCCTACCCAGTCCTGCCGACATACGGGCAGCCAGAAGACCCACCAAAACAGTGGAGATCATGCTCAAAACAGCAACCAGAAGCATTATAAGCCCGGTCTTGAGGATATAGCCGGATTGCATCTTTCCTATGTCGGCACCCAGGGCTTTGTACTCGTTCTTGATATACTCGGCGGCTGATTGCCTGACCATTGTTTCCGGAATATCAACCATGCCTTCAAACCCGGCTGTTTCTATACCGTAAACCGCCATGATGGCTTTTCCCATAATACTGTTCAGACGTTCATCCTTTTGGTTGTTCCTGTTCTTCAGAGAATAGGCAGGTTCGCTGTTCAGAAGGGGAAATCTTTTAAGAAAGCGTCCATAGTCCTTAATCTGACTATTGGCAGGCGCATAAAAGCCTTCCACATATTCTCTCTCGGAATCGGTCATTAAAAGAACCAGTTTTTCATATTCGCTCTTTCTTATCACTTCCGGAACTGCATATTCAATACCGCCTTGCTGAATCCCATTGTTGACGATATCCGACATATAGTCCGGTAAGGAGAGATCTGCCATAGCCTGTCCGAACAGGAGAGCAATAATGGCAAGAACTATAATAAGATAGGGCTTCATATACTTCATCAGTTTAAGCATGCATATACCATTCCTTTGTGTGCACTTCAAAACAATTGCTTAAATTATCACCGGTTTGGGTACTGGTCATTTCAGATCCTCTATGCTTTCAAGCTCCGGTATTATGTCTTTATGGTAAAACCTATTGTACACTAGTTACTGATATAGTCTACCAGAAAATTCATCGAGTTGTCTTATAATCAGCAGAAATAGAATAGAAAAACAGGCCTCCTGTCCAACCCGACGGGGAGCTGGTACTAGAAGGCCAACAGGGAGGCTGTTAAAATTCAAGAATGGTGAGAAAAGTCAGGGCCCAGCGAGTCTATTGAATCAACGAAGCTATGGCTTCCTTGTCCGGAATCCAGTAGGATGTACCATCCATCATCACGCATTGGCCAGGTAGTGTGTAGAAATGAACATCCTCCGGTGACACGGTATTCAGGGCGTCCGAAAGCCATAGAATCTCACCCATGGTCAGATCGGTTTCAAAATGCTCCATGGCCAGGATTGCCAGCCGGGAAAGGCTTGCTGTATCAGCGGGCAGTCGTGGCTGTGCAGCAATGGCCTTTGCAAGTTCCTGCTGCATTGAGATACACCCGATATCACCATCGGTATTGAAGCTAATGCCTCCTGCTGCCTCCATCATTTTTTCCATGCCCTCATGGCTTGTCATGATATATCGGTTGACATCTATCCCCGTAAGTTCGGCTACCTCATTTTCCAATTGAATAATGCCTCCCTGTTGCCATGCGGCATTTATTTTTTTATTGAGCCTGTCTGACCCGGTCAGAGTGTCCCGGGGAATGCTCAGCAGATGAAGACTTTTTTTGGACATGTTAAAGCCCGCCAGCAAGATGGTGTCTGTATTGGCATGAGCAGCGTCAAATCCTGCAAAGAGAAAATAGTAAATCTCATCGGAAACAGCATCCGGGGAAGGAACCGCAGAAGAACCTGGATGCGAATCAATACCGATATCGGTTGTTTGCTCAGTATCGGGCAAAGGCTTCTCACTTGATGGCACGCCGGACACCAGTGGTTCGGCGCAGGGAGAATTTATTGAAGCTTCGTTGCCGGCAGCCGGAGAATTTGTTGTACGGCTTTGAGCAGGATTGTTTTTCAGGCTTTCAAGGGTGGGGTTGCCTGTTGGAGGTTTTATAGAGAGCACAAGATCATCCGATAAGGCGACCAGAGTTCCCAGCACTACAATAAGCAATACAAAAACTATCTTACCCAGAAGACTCCTTCTACCCTTTTTCATCATATACCTCCAACCAAAAAGTCTTTTACTGTCTATGGAGACCAAAGCATCCAAATTTCACTGTTAGCATGTTCATTATTGCCATGGTTCATGCACCTTTCAGGACTTTTTCGCAGTGCGTCAAAACATGTTCAGTACTTTCTGAATCAGACTTTATAACTGGTATGGTGTATTATAGAACAGGGACAGAATTGGTTGCCGGCCGGATTTTCCGGCGGACAGTCTGAAAAAAACGGCCGCTGTCCGGTCATTTTTCGCACACCACCCAATTTTACAGTGATTGTTTAGTTTCTTCAGGATTACAGGAGGAATATGTAATGAAAAAAACGCTCATGGTTCTTATGGTTGTAACCCTCATCTCAGCGGGGCTTTCCAATGCCTTGCCAGCTGCCGCATCAACCCTGCCTGAGCCTGAATATGTACAGAGTATGCAGCGATTGATGGATTTGGGAGTATTCTCATTAACTGAACCTGATAAGATGGATCTGGAACAGGCTGTGACCCGGGAGCAGTTGGCGACGGTTATCATTCTGTTGAATGGTCATGAGGACAAAACCTCACTGTACAGGAATGCCAGCCTTTTTTCCGATGTCGCCCCGTCAAGATGGTCTGCCGGATATGTGGGGGCTGCGGTTAAATTGGGCTATATGCGTGCAAAACCCGACGGATTGTTCCATCCTGAAGAGAAGGTAACCTTTGCGGAGGTATCGGAGATCTTTGCTGATCTTTTAAGATACAACGATTATAGTCTTGTGGGCAGTTATCCTGAAAAATATATCAATCTCATGGCCAAACTGGGAATTGTGGATGGTATGGAGTATTTGGCAAAAGCGGCCGTAACCAGAGGCCAGCTTGCTGTCATGATTGACAGGCTGCTTACAACGAAGGTTTTTGGTGATGCCCGGGATTATGTAGATACCGTCAGCATCTATAAGCGGATGATCATCCTTGAAAACAGCTTCATCAACAAGAACTCTGACGATAGAAGAATAGTAACAGATTTAGGTGTATACTATCTGGAACCTTCACTTGCCATACCCCAGGCAGGTAAGCAGTATATCGCACGAATCAAGGATGGCCAGATCACCAGGCTTGCTATTGCAGGCCTCAACTACAGGGAGATCTCGGTACAGTATGCCGTATCCGGAAAGATTCTGACCAATGACGGAATAACCGAATACCTGCCATCAAATGTAACCTGGTATTATCATGCCGCTCCATCCAGCTTTGATATAGTCAATAAAAGCATGAAAACCAACTCCTCACTTATTATTGGAACCAAAAATGACGGAACCGGTTATGGTGTACTCTTCGATCCTGTGTATTCGGATCCTAAGGTGATAGACCCGGGCATGACTTCAAGCATGCTTGAAAAACTGTATGGTGGAAAGACCATTGACAGGGAAGGGAAATATATTTCCCCCGCACAGATCGAGAGTGAGGATGTGGTCTATGAGGTCACCGATATATGGAACAACAACCCCTATGTGGTCATCTATGCCAACAGTGTATCGGGAGAAGTTACGGCTATATTGCCCAATAAGGTTTCGCCCCAGTCCATCGAAATAGATGGTGTAAGCCACCCCTTGTCCGATGACTTCCCCATGGAGAAGATCATAGGCCAGGGAGGCCTGCAGGTTGATCAGAATGCTAAGGTGCTCCTGGACAGCAATGGTCAGGTGGTTGACATAATCCTGCACGGTGATTCCGAGAACAGGGACTTCGTGCTGGTTCTCAATGCCTATGACAGAGAATCGACTGAGATAGAGGATTACGGTAAGAACCTTCATTATGTCTCCCTTCTCCATGCCGACGGATCAAAGAAGACCTATCTTACCGAAACTAACGAGATCAACCTGAAGGGTAAAATTGCGCGTTATGAGATTATAAAGACAGGTAAGAAACATGATGATTACGATACTGTAAAACTCATCGATCTGAAGTATGACAAAGCCAGCGCCTCCCGCATTGACAAGGAGAACCGTATGCTGGACAACTCAACGGTTACCAATGATGTAGTCATCTTCAATATGATAGATAATATTTATGGCACCGACAGCATTGCTTCGGTTCTCAAGTGGTCCGATCTTCCCAATGGCTACCTTCAGTCCGGTAAGGTGCTGTATTTGCGAAAGACCGGAGATTTCCAGGATGTTGATGTTATCTATTTCAACAATATACTGGATCAGGGAGTGGCTTATGGTCTGGTGACCAACGTAACTTCAACCTTCAGCCCGATGACCGGTACCACCCATAGCGCCACCATCAAGATTAATGGCAACGACTACATATATACATATAAAGAAGAGGGCCATTATGTGGGGCAGGTTTTGAGGGTCAAGTTCAATGGTGCCTCCATTACAGGTGTCGATCATGCCGTAACTCCTGCGGTTACGGGGAGCATGGTGGATGCCGTGGATTCTTCAAGGATCAGGATGAGGGGAGTTACTTATAGCTACAAGAGTGATATCTCCATTTTGAAATATGACGGCGAGAAATGGACAAAAACCGGTACATCCGAAATTATTAAGGGAGACAACCGCCGGCAAATCTCCATTTATCTGGACAAACCCATCAATTATGGCGGCAAGGTTGTTCTGATCACCATTAGGTAGAACACCAGAAAAACCTGGTATAGCGGAAAAACATAAGGACTGCGGTTTCCTCTTTCATTCCGATGAAAGAGAAAGCCGCTTTTTTAATCGATCAGATTCATACTTTATTTTTACTTTTTGAGCATATGAATAAGAGGGGAGGGAATATGGGATGAGAGGGTATCAGATCCAAAGGTTCAGGGGTAATGCCTGTGAAATCGGTTTATACATAGGTAAGCAGGTGAAAGGCCGGTTCAAATCCATCATAGATCATTTTCTTAAAGCCATGGAAAGGGCATATGGTCTGGACTTCAATAGGTTGGGAAAAGAGGCCTTGCCATGGTTGTCCAAATTGCCGGAGGAATACCAGTTGGAGGTGGAAAGCCTGGCATACGGATCAGCGGTGAAGCTTGAAAAGATTGCCCAGTGGTTATATTGTGACCGGTTAATTTTCAGCGGCTGCTCAAGCTTTATTGTATTTGTGGATGGTGTGGCCTGGGTTGGAAGAAACTTCGATCATACTGGGTCCTGCCTGTGGCGCAATATAAACATCATTGAGAAAGAAGGCCGCATCCCAGCGGTGATTTTTGGGCAGGAGGGTGCTTTATTCTCACACACGGGTTTTAATTATCGGAAACTTTGGCTTCACTACAATCATCTTCCTGCCTGGGATATGCCGGATTCCGATGAGAAAACCATACCGCCTTTTGTTTTTATTCGAATGGCTCTTGAGAATTGCAGCAACATAAGCGAGGTTGAAAAACTTTTGCAGACAACCGTCCGGGATGGCGGAATGAATCTGTTTGTGGTTGATGGTAAGAATAATACCCATGCGGTTTACGAATGCACCTGCAAAGGCTATATCAAAAGACAGAGCAGCAAGCCCTATATTGCAGGTTCCAATCATTATACCGCCACCACAATGCCTAAGGGATTCAAGAACGGCGACAAATCTTCTGTCAGCCGCATGAAACGCATGGAGGATCTTTTGTCAACCATGAGAATGGAAGACCCATATCGAGATTTTACCCGGATTCTTTCCCATCCGGAAGTGGAACAAAACCTTGGGGTATCAGGAACTGTATACTCAAACCTGGCCTGTCCGTCAAAAAGCTTATACTATTATGCCTGTAACGGGTTTCCGGCTGCCAGCAAATCAGCATTTGAGGAAGTGATCTTCCCCTGATCCTTGTTGGCATTGCTGCAAAAAGGTACAGAGCTATTTCTGGATAACCTGATAGCCCCTCTCCCTGAGCAGTTTGACAATGCCGGTTTCTCCCACCATATGACCTGAGCCGACCACATAAAAGGTGGTTTTCCCTGTTTTCAGATATTCTTCGGCTTTGTCCGCCATATGTAGATTGCGGTCATCAAACATCTGCTTCTCATATTCCTGATACAATTCTTTTTGCTCAGGTGTCAATGAGGTGTCTTCCTGAAAGATTAGTTCCTCAAAGCTCTCGATATCTCCGGCTATCCAAAAATTGAACATGTCATCCAGATCGCTCTTGTAGGTATCTATTCCTTCCAGAGCACTTTCTAAGTCCATAATCTGGATCTCATCAGAAAATCCCCCAATCATATCATATTGAAATTCAACAGATTCAATTTCAATGATTTCCATGTCCCTCTCCCTGGCCAGGTTTATAAAATGAACATCAATACCTTTTTCAGCGGAGTAGCCCCATTCTTCCAGATAGAGGTTTATGATGTTCTGTGCCAGGATTATGGGCTTATAGAGGGAGAAATATCTGATGGAAAGGCCTTTCTCCTGAAGGAGGGCATCGGTCTTTTCGTAAAGATCTTCAGGGATGTGATCCTGTACGGTTGTGCCATCGGTATACATGACCTTCTCCATGATCTGCAAAAAGTCCGGCCTTTGGGCGACCGTTGTGGTATCGCATTCAACAGCCAGGACATCCGAACTCTCAAAGGCATTGGTGATGATGGGATTCAGAGGATACATATCATCCTTACCTACATGGATGGAACCTAATAGATACAGCTTTCCATCACCTTCCTTCGCCTCCACTTCCCACATGAAGACCGAGCCTTTATCAGGTTCCTTAACAGGCTCCTGCTGATAAACTTTAACAGTGCATCCGCTAAAAATGAGGGAGAGAACGGTAAGAGCAATCAAAAAAAGCAATGATCTTCTATTCATAAAAACCTCCGAAGTTGTGCTATCCGAAAATATATACAGTATATTTATACTGAGGTCTGTTTTTATTATAGCAGGATGGCGGAGAAACGGCTATGAGAGATGAAAATTAGCATGAATTAACGGCTTGATGTTGACACGTTTTTTTTATGAGGATATAATCAGTCTAACAAGGTAATATTTGCATATGGTCAGTATTTATGAGGAGGTTTTTCGAATGTTCTGTACCAATTGTGGGAAAGAAGTTGCCGATGGAGCTATGTTTTGTACATCCTGCGGCGCGAAGATTGATCAAGAGCCTGCTGCTCAGCCAGCAACCGAACAGCCGGCGAATGCAGGTGTTCCAGAATCGGTGACCGCATCCATCCCGGATACCCCGCAAACTGCTTCTGGCACTGCTCCCGTATCGGCATCGGATACCCCTAAGAAGTCCAATACAGGAATAGTAATAATTGCAGCAGCTGCTGTTCTTATTGTTGCTCTGGCTTTGCTCCTGTTTAGCGGAGGGGGCGGCGGATATAAAGATTATAAGGAACTGGCTCAGGCCTATTATGAAGCTATCTATAATCAAGATGTCAATGCCATGATCAAACTGTTCGACAAGGATGCACAGAAAGAGCTTAAAGAGGACAAGGATTATATAGAAGAAGAAATGGAAGAAATGAAGGAAGACATGAACGATTGGTACGGCAGGGGATGGCAAAGAAAAGTGGAATCGGGTACCAGGGAACGTGAAGATAGAGGTGCATACAGTCTTCGTATAACAATTGACGGCAAATTCCACGAATACCTGTACATCAAGAGGGATGACAAAGACAGATACTATATTCATGAAGACTATTCTGACTTCTGATTATGCTTTGTAATCTGTGCTCCACAATGTGGGGCATTTTACTTGCTTTCTCAACCAGGCAAATATGGTTACGGTATTTATTGGTTGACTTTACAGATGCATGAGTATACAATTTTTATAAAATGCTCTTTAGCTGAGCGATTGATTTAAGGAGGACTTAAACGATGTCAAACAAAAAGAGACTGGCCGCAGCGATTTCTATTATTATGGTAGTGGCTTTCGCATTTACCATGACTGGTTGTGGCGGCGGCGGAGGCGCGAGCGGCGTAGTCAACGCATTCTTTGATTCCATTGACAAGCACGATGTGAAGAAATTCTTAAACTGCTTTGAGGAAGACATATACGAAGATATACTCCCGTATATAGGTGAGGATTATCTTAAAGATACGCTTGAGATGATGGATGAGATGTTCTCTGATGAGTTCGGCAAGAACTGGAGAAAGCAGGTCAAGGTTGGCAAGGCTGAAGAAATTGACAAGGATGGCAGCATTACATATTATGAAGTGGAAGTCACCTTGGATGGCGAAACAGAGTACATTCAGGTTGTCAAAATCAAGGGCAAGTACTACATCGACGACGGAGCCATGGGCGGAATTTTTTAAAAGGTAATAAGAGCCTCTCGCAAACTGCGGGAGGTTTTTTAATTTGCACACAAGGCCTTTTGGATCTGATTACACGATAGTATGTTCATAATGTGTTTCCGGAAGAATAGTGTAAATGCAGGCTTATGTGATCCAGGCTGAAAAGGGTATGCTTTTATTATTACCGGGGTATTGACACTGCTGATTTTTGGTGATAGAATTAACCAAAATATCAGGCGATGACGGAGAAAAGTAGGTATATTACAGCGTGTCCAGGGAGGGGTTGTCCAGACTGAAAGCACCCTCGCGCAAACCATACTGAAGTTCGCTCCCGAGCTCATCAGCTGAAGCAGAAGTGGTAGGCTGATGCGTTTCTCCGCGTTATTGGAGGAGGGTATCGGATCAATAATATCCCGTACCTGGCAGAGTGTACTGTTTATGCAGTAAATTTGGGTGGTACCGCGGAAAGCAATAGCCTTTCGTCCCATAGGGGGACGAAAGGCTTTTATATTGCGTATAAGGCCTGGAATCAGAGAGATTCATTTGCTGTACAAGGTGCAGGTGGAGCATGAAGCATAATTATGGATGGAGGGTTATCAAAATGGCACGCTATTGGAACGCAGAAATTGAAACCATGGACATCGAAGCATTAAAAAAACTACAGGGAGAAAGGCTGAGAGCAACTGTTGAAAGGGTCTATAATAATGTGCCCTACTACGCTGAGAGGATGAAGCGCAAAGGGCTGACGCCCGATGATATCAGAGGGATCGAAGACTTAAAGAAACTGCCCTTTACCTATAAGGAGGATTTACGCAACAATTATCCATTCGGCACTTTCGCAGTTCCCATGGATCAGGTTGTCAGGGTGCACGCTTCGTCAGGAACCACCGGCAAGATGACTGTTGTGGGATATACACAGAAGGATATAGATACCTGGACCGAGTGTATGGCTCGCTCTCTTACCAATGTCGGTGTGACAAACGAGGATGTTGTTCATGTGGCCTATGGATATGGACTGTTTACCGGCGGCCTCGGGCTGCATTATGGAGCAGAAAAGGTGGGAGCTGTAGTGGTGCCTGTTTCAGGGGGGAACACAAAACGTCAGGTTCAGCTACTGCAGGATTTTAAGGCCACCGTTCTTTGCTGTACACCATCCTATGCGCTATACATAGCCGATGAAATGGCTGAATTGGGCGTGAAAAAAGAGGATCTGTCCCTCAGGATCGGTATCTTCGGAGCCGAGCCCTGGTCTGATGAAATGAGATGGCAGATAGAGGAAAAATTGGGTATCAAGGCCTACGATATATATGGCCTGAGCGAGATTATCGGACCGGGAGTATCCATGGACTGCGAACATCAGAGAGGCCTTCATATACAGGCAGATCATTTTATTCCTGAGATCATTGATCCTCAAACTGAAGAAGTCCTTCCAGATGGATCAACAGGAGAATTGATTTTTACCTGTATTTCCAAGGAAGCCCTTCCGCTGATCCGCTACAGAACCAGGGACCTTTCAATACTGGATTGGCATAAATGCTCCTGCGGCAGAACAAGTCCCAGAATGCTGAGGGTGACGGGCCGTTCTGATGATATGCTGATCATAAGAGGAGTAAACGTATTTCCTTCTCAGGTGGAGTCTGTTTTGCTAAAATATGCCGAGGTAGAACCCCATTATATGATTGTTGTGGATCGTAAGGGTAACCTTGACATCATGGAAATACAGATAGAAGTGACCAATGGGCTGTTCTCGGACGAGATAAGAAAGCTGGAAGCACTGGAGAGAACCATAAGAGACGATATCGAATCCACTCTCGGTATCCATGCAAAAGTGCGCCTTGTAGAACATAAGACCATCCAGAGGAGTGAGGGCAAGGCAAAAAGGGTTGTTGACAAGAGGCAGTTATACAAATAAAAAGATAATCAGCATAAATCATTGCATATTCATCTCCTGTTCCAGAAGGGCATTGAAGTCCTCCGGGACAGGAGCTGTTATTTCGATAGGGTTGCCTGAGCCAGGATGCTCAAAGCGCAGGGCGCGTGAATGGAGAGCCTGTCTGTCTATGAGGGATGTAGTTTTATCCGAGTAAAGCCAATCTCCCAGAAGGGGGTGACCGCATGCCTTGCAATGAACCCGGATCTGATGGGTTCGCCCTGTTTCCAAAACAAACTGGACGAGACTACAGGTTTTGAAGGAATGAAGGGTCTTGTAGTGGGTAATGCTTTTCTCGCCAAGGGGGTGTACCTGCCTTTCTATTATGCTGCCGGGTTTTCGTTGAATGGGCAGGTCTATGGTTCCGGATTCAGGAGAGAAATGCCCTTCCACCACACCCCAGTACTCTTTGTAGACAAGGTTCTGATTCATAAGACCGATGATTCTGTCCTGGGCGTGGGAATGCTTTGCAAAGAGAGCAACCCCGGAAGTTCCCCTGTCAAGGCGATTCACAGGCCTTACCTTTATATCAAGTCCATTCTTCAAATAATAGAACTGTACTGCATTGGCCAGTGTACCCGAGGGATGATTGGACGAAGGGTGAATAGCGATTCCCGCCGGCTTGTTAACGGCTAAAAACCAGTCATCCTCATAGAGAACATCCAACCCTAGGTCTTCCGGGACGAGTCCTCCACCTGCCGTTTCCAATAATCTGATGCTTATCTTGTCACCCGGTTTCACCGGATCGATGGTACGGCAGGGGACACCATTGACCAGGATGCCCGATTGATGTTTTAACCTGTTAATCAGGCGTGTGGAAAGTTTAAGATCCTGCTTGAGGATCTTTAATAGTTTAACCCGTCCTTCTCCATCTGGGATGATGTATTCGATCAGCATTATGCTCAGATGCCTCCAATATCAGAAATCTTATGAGGGAGGTGCTTCACCGGTCAATCCGGTACTCCGTCAGATGTTTACATTTTTCATATAACCATTATAATCAATACATACCCATTTTGAATGCCTTTTCATTCATGATGCAAAATGCGGGGGGATGTCTTTAATGGTTATCGGTGTTATGAAGGTCCGGCTGTTTTCCAGTGATCCCCAGTCTTTGAAGGATAAACGCCGGTTGGTTAGAAGCCTGATTGAACGGCTGAAGAATAAATTTAATATTTCGGTTGCTGAAATCGGTGCCCAGGATTCATGGAACCGCTGTGAAATAGGTATTACCTGTGTGTCAAATGAGGCGGCTCACGCCGACAGCATGCTGGCTACGGTGATTAATTTCATTGAAAGCAACGGATGGCTTGAGATCACCGATTATTCCACAGAACTGGTATATGTGGATTAGTAAGGATTTTAACAGGTTGAATGCGGCAGATGTCCAAATTTTACTGGTTCTTTTTTGTAATGATATGATATGATGTTTTCAGGTTATACTACCTTAAAGAGGAGAGTGATTGCCATGAAAGCGTGGGTAGACAAGGATGGATGCATATCCTGTGGTTTGTGCCCCACCATATGTCCTGAGGTTTTCAGAATGGGGGATGACGACCTGGCAGAAGCCTATGTGGACACTGTTCCTTCAGATTCGGAAGATGCAGCCCGGGAAGCTGCGGACAGCTGTCCCGTCAGTGTCATTCATATTGAGGAGTAATAAAAGTGGCGTTTTCCAACGCCACTTTTACTATATACATTATATGATCTGCATATTCTTCTTATTAGCCCGACCTAAGACTCCAGAAGATCGTCCACATTATGGTAGTCGACAATATCAAAGCGAGTGGGGATGTGATCGCTGGGCGGTTTCTGCCCGTCAACCAGGTAGTTGTAGATATAGATAATGGGATCATGCCCCTGTCCGAAGGGATCCTGCCCGATGGCTGCATATATAATACCGTCCCTGATGGCTTCAAATATCTCTTTGCTATGATCAAAGCAAACCACCTTGGCTTTACCCTTCAAGCCGGCTTCAGTGATAGCCCTGGCAGCCCCTGAAGGTCCGCCGCCCGCTACAAAGATGCCGTCCACATCCTTGTTTTTGGCCAAGAATTCCTTTACCTGTGCATAAACGATTTCAGCGGTGTCATCCACAGGTGTATGCCCGACAATATTCATCTTTTTGTAATTCTTCAACTGATCTTCAAAGCCCTTGGCGCGCTGTTCGTGAATACCGGTTCCTACCCCGGTATCCCTGCGGGCTACGAGAACATTCCCTCTTCCATTCAGGGCATTATACATAAGCTTAGCTGCTTCAACCCCCTGTTGATATGTATCGGGTCCATAATAGGCCAGTCTCTTAACTTCACTGGGGAAATCGTGGTTAAAGCTGATAACCGGGACTCCTTTTGAAGTGAGCTTGCTAAAGATAGGGAAGGAATCCACAAAGAAACCAGGGGCGATAAAGGCATCATAGCCCTCTTTGATATAGCCATTAAGGGCGTTAATGAAATCACTCTGATCATAGCCTGCTGGCAGTCCGCAGTAATCGACATGGACATTCTTGTTTGCGAGTTCCATTTGGGCATAGAGAACACCCTGACGAACTGATAGCCAGAAGGCATGATCCATGGGTGCCAGAAATGCAATTTTGAGTTTACTTGGGCTGGCTTTCTCAACCGGCATGATGGATGTTCTAAACTTGCGGGTCAGGTTCTGAATATTGGTGAGCATATTGTTGAGTTGCTGTGTATTATGCTTGATCTCCTCAAGTTCAGCAAGCTCTTCCTGAGTCACTGCAGCAATCTCCTGTGTCTTTAAGGATATCTCATTGGATGCCGAGTGAAGCGCCTCTCCCCTGGAACTGGTTTCCTTGGTAAAGGTGTTGATCTGATTGATTTCAGTATATATATCCTTCATACCATTATTCAAAAGGGTGCTTTGGCTGTTGATGGTATGGAAGAATTCCTTCACGGTGTTGAAGGTTTCCTTGCTTTCATTAAAGCTGTTTACACTGCGGTTGATACTCTCACTGACAATGCTGCCGCCATTGATTATGTTCTCAACTATGGATTTGATCTTTGCAATGCCCTCTTTGGTCTTGGCAGCAAGCTGGTTTATCTCATTGGCTACAACAGTGAATCCCTTACTGAACTCACCGGCTTTCGAAGCCTCAACAGAGGCGTTGATTCCCAACAGCTTCAACTGTTCGCTGATCCTTATGATGAACTCACTGACCTCTGTGATTTCCTTGATCTCGGAATTCAGATTCTCAAAAAACTCATGGGTGTTGTTCAGGTTATCCGAAATGGTATTGAGTTGCTCATAGAACTGGTCCATGTGTTCGGTTCCGGACTTTGTGATCTTTACGTTGTCCTCCACATAGTCCTCTATATTTGCGATACTGGCGGAAATCGCCTCTACCCGCATGCTGATTCCTTGGATACCTTCAATGGTTTGATTGACTATTTTCAGTTGTTCCTGAGCCTTTTCAGCCACATAATTGATATTCACCGCAATATGTTCATTGCCCTTATAGCTGCTCTCAAGGCTCTTGGAAAGCTTGTCAATGGAATCCGACAGGACTATAACATTCCCCTTGGTCAGTTCAATAAAGCTGAGCAGGTTGGATTTCATATCGTTAAAGGCTCTGGTCAATACAAGGAGCCCCTTGGTTTTGTCCAACCTGATATCACTGATGTTCAGTTCCCCTGATGCCAGCATGTTGGCATGGCTGTTTATGAGCTCCAGTGATGAGAAGAACCTTGAAATTATAATCATCAGTGAAACAGCAGCAATAACGGCAAGGATAAGAATGATGTTGAAGAAATTAAAAGGCTGGACTGCTATGTTTGCCAAAGCTGTTTTGCCAGACAGAAGCGGAATGATGAGTACAGCCAGAAGCAGAATGCAGATGGCTGATGTTATTATGAGCAGCGGTATCTTTGCTTTTATCTGACCCGTTAATTTTTTCTGAGATTCTCCCCCCATCATAAGAGCCTCCTTATTTATTTATGATAAAAAAGCCAATTAGGTGGGCAAGCTGCAAGAAT
>JAAYTP010000112.1 GCA_012518025.1 Clostridiaceae bacterium | reverse complement strand
TTGACCATGCCCATCACCGAGCGCTTTGCAAGAGCATCCATATTGGGTTTATGGGCTACCTGCAACGGTGTCTTCCCGCCCAATTCTTCCAGAGGCCAGTCTGCCATGCCATCGCCCAGCAATACAATGTATCTCACTGCTATCACCCTATCCTGTATTGTCACTAAGAACGTAAGAATTGTCTACCAGTCGATTATAACAGAACCAGGATTTGCATGGCAAATATATGTCATATGAATAGATGCGGACATCGCCGACAAATCAATCTCGGCAATTGTCATTTATCGTGAAAGACTTTACAGCCTGGAGGATATATATGTCTGCCTGCCGGCTACACACCAGACCGGGGCGTTTGTGCCCAATCGCTTTATGGATCTGATTCTCAGGCCATTGGAGGCGCCCGGCCCCATGGCCGCTATAATGGCAGCCATAATTGCAGCAACCACTTCTTCATCTGTTCCAGCTTCAGGATAATGCATTGCAGCAGCACTTTCGCTGTCGGATATATTGGTTTGATTTGCTGCATCCTGTTTATCTGAGCCAAATATTTTCTTAATAAAGGACATCTTGCTTCCTCCCTAAGCCTGATGATTTTTACAGTACTAAACCGGTCAATATCTCGTCTGCTGATCCCGGGATCTTACTGTAGCATCGTGTTATGACCTGGTAATAATATCATACCCGATAAACTTATCATAATTCCTGCGAGATTTCAATCCCACTAAATACTTCTAATTCATTTGCGAATTCCATTGTATTTGTTATAATGTAAACAATAAAAAATTTGTTGAATCTTTGAATCAGGATATGGGAGGATGGATATGTCTACTATAATAACCAAGGATACCATAATTATGGATGTATTGATGATGGATCGTAATACAGCGGGCATTTTTCTTGCGCACGGAATGCACTGTATCGGATGCCCCTCGGCATCAGGCGAAAGCATTTCCGATGCATGTGCCGTTCATGGAGTAGATGCTGATAAACTTGTAGAAGATCTTAACAAGCATTTTGAAGCTATTAGAAAATAATAAATCCGTCCCTTGTTGGGCGGTTTTAATCTATCAGGAAGTGCTGATCTGATCTTTATACAGACGGCTCTGCCGGCTCGATTGCGAGCTACTATTGATTCAGCTATTCTCTATTAGTTATTTAGTTTGAGGTGTTATATGAAAATTTCCGAAATAGCCACACTTTTAAATGCTGAACTGTATACAGTAAATCATGACACTATGACTGATATTAAGTCTGCGTGCAGTGCAGATCTTATGAGCGATGTTATGGCCTTCTCAAAGGAAAATGCTCTTCTTCTGACCGGACTGATCAATCCCCAGGTTATTCGAACAGCAGAGATGATGGACATGAAAGCTATTATTTTCGTACGGGGGAAGAAGCCACAAGAGGCCATGATTGAGTTGGCTGAAGAAAAGAGAATTGCCTTAATGTCAACCCATTATCCGCTTTTCGAGGCGAGCGGAAGGCTTTATCAAAGTGGCATCCGGGGGCATGGATTTTAGGCATGGGTCAGATGATTATAAGAGATTTCGACATACCGGCCAATGATTTTTCAGTGGCCGGTGAAGCTTCCAGTACCGTCAGGAAGCTCCTTTCACAATTGGGTGTTGCACCTGACCGGATCAAAAGAACGGCTATTGCCATGTATGAGGCTGAGATCAATGCAGTCATACATGGGCGTGGTGGGAAAGCTCATGTCGAGATCAGCGGTGATAAGATTATCATAGAAATTTCTGATGAGGGTCCGGGGATAGAAGACCTGGAACTGGCCATGCAAGAGGGCTATTCAACTGCAACGGACAGTATCCGTGAGATGGGGTTCGGAGCCGGTATGGGACTGCCCAATATAAAAAAGCATGCTGACGAACTTGTTATCAAAAGCGAAAAGGATAAGGGTACGGTAGTAACCATTACTGTGAATTTTTAGAGTTTAGGATTGGTATTAAATGAAACAGATATACTTTCATTCAGTTACCCTTGACAAGGATAAATGCCGGGGCTGCACTAACTGTATCAAATATTGTCCCACAGAGGCTATCAGGGTTAGAAACGGCAAGGCTGTGATTATCAAAGAGCGGTGTATAGACTGCGGGGAATGCATACGCATCTGTCCCTACCATGCTAAAAAGGCAGTAACCGACCCTTTTGATTCCATCAGAGACTACGAATATAAGATTGCTTTACCCGCGCCATCACTTTATGGGCAGTTTGGACCTGATTACACCAGGGAGAGAATTCTCAAGGGTTTGCTTGGCCTGGGCTTTGACCAGATCTTTGAAGTTGCCCGGGCTGCCGAGATCGTAACCATGGCAACTCAAAAATATCTTCAAAATCCAGATGTGAAGAAACCGGTTATCTCCTCAGCCTGTCCCGCCGTGGTTCGCTTGATTCAGGTTCGTTTTCCAAACCTTATCGACAGGCTGATCAAGATCAAATCTCCCATGGAGGTAGCTGCGATACTGGCTAAGAACGAAGCTATGGAGAAAGGCATACCTGCTGACAAGATAGGCGCTTTCTTTATTTCTCCCTGTGCTGCAAAGGTGACCAGTGTTAAGGCTCCATATGAGAACAGTCGATCCGATGTGAATGGTGTTTTGGCCATAAAAGATATCTATGTTCCTTTACTGGATCAGATGAAAAAACAAAAAACAGCCGCAGATACCCACTTCGATCTGTCGGGCTCCATAGGCGTATCATGGGCCGGAACAGGAGGAGAAAGTACTGCATTGGATAAGGGCAGATATATAGCGGTCCATGGCATTAAGAACGTCAATGCCATTTTAGAGCAAACTGTCCGCGAAAGCCTTAAGGATATCGATTTTATTGAAGCTCTCGCCTGCCCTGAGGGATGTCTGGGAGGACCATTGGTTGCGGAAAACCCCTTTGTGGCCAAGGCTAACCTCAGGAACGAGGCGGAAAGGGCTTCCGCAGGCATAGGACAGGCGCCTTTGGATGATGATCAGCAATATATTTGGGAGTCAAATGTTGAGTACCGTCCCATTCTTAAACTGGATGATGATATGGTCAAAGCCCTGGTGAAGATGCAGAGAATTGATGAGCTGACCGATGAATTGCCCGGGCTTGATTGCGGGGCATGTGGCGCACCAAGCTGTCGTGCGCTGGCCGAGGATATTGTCCGGGACAACGCCGTACTCACCCAATGCATAATCAAGCTCCGGGAGAAAGTTGACGAACTGGAATCTGAATAAGAAGTGTGAGGTAGTTATGACGATCAGGGATATGATTGATAAACTGGACTGCAGCCTTGCAGCCGGAACCGAAGAGATGCTGGATCAGGAGATTACCGGGGTTTACTGTTGTGATCTCTTAAGCCATGCCATGGCAAAGCTGGATCCCGGCAATGTGTGGATTACAATCCATACCAATCTCAACGTTGTTGCCATCGCATCCCTGACCAATGTCGCCTGCGTGCTTGTGGCGGAAAGTATCGAGATAGAGGAGCAAACCCTTGCCAGGGCAGTCGAAAAACAGGTAGTCGTGCTGTCCTCAGCAAAAACTGCAGCAGAACTTTCCTTTGAGCTGTTTTGCTTATTACGGAAGGCCGAATGATGAAGTATGCCATTGATCTCCACATTCATACATGTCTGTCACCCTGCGCCGATGATGACATGACGCCCAACAACATTGTCAATATGTCCAGGATTAAAGGGCTTGATATAATCGCCATAACCGATCATAACGCCGCAGGGAACTGTGCAGCTGTTCTTGAAGTGTCCGGTGACGGTGAATTGCTGGTGATCCCGGGTATGGAACTGTGCACGGCTGAAGAAATTCATCTCTTGTGTTATTTTCCCGATGCCGCTGCGGCTGATACTTTTCAGGCTGAAGTTTTTAAGAATCTCTTTCCCTTCAGGAACCGCGAGGATGTTTTCGGAAAGCAAATCTACATGAATAGCCTGGATGAGGAAATTGGAACCGAAGACCGATTTTTGGTGGGTGCCTGCAGACTTGCCGCATCCGATGCGATCTCCATGGTAAGAGACATGGGAGGTGCCGTAATGCCAGCCCATGTAGACCGGGAATCCTTCAGCATGCTCTATACCTTCGGCTCCATTCCTGAAGAATACGGATTCAAGTATCTGGAATGCTCCGGGAACTGCCGGATTGACAGTTTCCAGCAGGGAAGGGGAGATCTTACGAGCTACGATTTTATCCGAAGCTCGGATGCCCATTACCTGCATGATATCCTTGAGCGTGAAAGCTGGCTGGAGCTTGAAGAAAAGAGTGTGGAATGCCTTTTGGACAAGCTGAACAGTATTGCTGCAAAAAAATGAGTTGATAGGCTGGATTCTGTCAATGTATGGCATGGCCAGCCAGTTTATGATAGAATGCCAAAAAGAAATATTCCGGAGGGAATGGGATGAATCTGATCCATCGGGTTAGAGCAATAAAACAATTGAATGAAGATACATTTTTAATGACCATAGAGGCACCCGAAATTGCCGATACTGGAAAGCCAGGGCAGTTTGTGAATGTAAAATGCGGTGGCCCCCATGCTTATCTGAGGCGGCCTTTCAGCCTTTGCCGCATTGACCGGGAGCGGGGGACATTCGATATTGGCGTCCAGATCAGGGGCAGGGGAACCGAAGCCTTATCAAGATTCTGTGAAAATGATCCAATAGATATTATGGGTCCATTTGGCAACGGTTTCAGCCTGAACAGGGAAGACCGGAGGATCGCTGTGGTAGGGGGCGGTATTGGTGTGTTTCCGCTGCTCCAGCTGCTGAGGGAGCACCCGGCTTCAGAAAAGCTTACCCTGCTGGGCTTCAGAAACCGGAACCAGGTTGTGCTGGAAGAATCCTTCCAAAATAAGAGCGATGAGCTTGTCGTTGCTACCGATGATGGAAGCTATGGCGCCAGGGGTTTTGTCACATCCCTTCTGGAGAGTAAGCTGGAAGAGAGCCCAGTCGACCGCGTATTCATCTGCGGACCCGCCCTCATGATGAAACATGCTGTAGAGATCTGTAAGGCCAAAAGCATCCCATGCGAGGTATCCCTGGAGGAGAGAATGGGTTGCGGAATCGGTGCCTGCCTGGGATGTGCTTGCAAGGTAAGGCTCAGTGACGACTGGGATTATGCGCATGTCTGTAAGGATGGGCCGGTATTTAGCGGAGAAAGCATAGTATTCCAGGAATAGTCCTTGGCCTGTGTCCGGCCAATATGCGTATCATATTGAGAATAAACTGAAGACCATGGGGAGTTTTGATGCACAATGGAAAATAAAATCGATCTGGCGGTGAATATTGCCGGTTTAAGCCTGAAAAACCCGGTTATAGCGGCATCAGGTACCTTTGGCTTTGGCCGGGAATACAGTGCCTTCTTTGATCTGTCAAGGCTTGGAGGTATCGCAGTAAAGGGGCTGACCCTCCTCCCAAGGAAGGGGAACCCTCCCCCAAGGATTGCGGAAACACCAGCAGGAATCCTCAACAGCGTTGGCCTACAGAATCCGGGGGTTCACGCCTTTATAGATGATGAGATACCTTTCTTGCGAAGGTATGACACCGCAATAATAGCCAATGCTTCCGGCAATACGGTGGAAGATTATGAGGAAATGGTGAGGATTCTTTCCGAGGCTGATGTGGATGCCATAGAGCTTAATCTGTCCTGTCCCAACGTAAAAGAGGGCTGCATGGCATTTGGAAGCACTGCATCGGGCATAGCCCGGGTGGTTTCAAGGGTAAGAAAACTCTGCAAGAAACCCCTCATCGTAAAACTGACCCCTAACGTAACCGATATCTGTGAGCTTGCCTGTGCTGCTGAAGCAGCGGGAGCAGATGCCCTATCCCTGATCAACACCCTTCTGGGGATGGCTATAGATGCCAAAACAAGACGCCCCATACTGGGGAATGTCATGGGCGGCCTTTCGGGACCAGCTGTAAAGCCCGTCGCGCTCAGAATGGTCTATCAGGTATCCAAGGCTGTGAAGATACCCGTGATAGGTATGGGCGGCATATCTAACGGAACCGATGTGGTTGAATTCCTTCTGGCCGGTGCATCGGCGGTCATGGTGGGGACAGCGGGTTTTGTAAACCCCTATGCGTGGGTGCAGGCTATCGAGGGTCTCGAGCAATATATGGTTGAAAATAACTGCTGGTCGGTCTCAGAGCTGATAGGCGGGTTAATCCTATGACACGGATGGGGATTCTCCAAAGATATATATGAATGAAAGGGCAGGGATTCAAGCAATGAACAGTCAACTCATATCCTATCTTTTCAAAACCAGAGCCATAAGGGTGTGTCCAAAGGAAAATCCCTTCTGGTACACCTCCGGGAAAATAGGACCGTATTATATAAACACCCATTTCCTTTTTGGAAGCGAAGAAGAGGCAAATCTGCTGCTTAAGCGGATTGACACCCTGAAAGAGAATAAAGAAGCTTGTACCGGAGAACTCTATAAAACCCTCATGGATCAGTATCGGAACAACCCCATATACAAGGGAACCATAGACGCCTTGACGGCTTATATAAATGCACATCTTGCCCCTTCTGCCATCGATTTTGTTTCGGGAGGAGAGCGCCGTGACTGGATTTTTTCCCTGCCGATTGCCCACCACCTGGGAAAGCCCCATATCACCCTTTTCAAGGATATGGACGCGGTTGTCTATGAGAACGGATCATCCCACGCCACGGGAGATTTGGATGGTGCTTCGGTGTTGCATGTTGCGGACCTTATCACTTCGGCTTCCAGTTATACAAGAGCCTGGGTGCCTATTATCAGCAGGCTGGGAGCACAGATGAAGCAGAGCCTGTCTGTTGTGGACCGGCTTCAGGGAGGAGCTGAAGCCCTTGGCAGGCTTAAGGTGGAATCCCATGCCCTGATCAGCGTTGACAAAAGCGTATTTGAAGAGGCCTTCAGGAAACAATATATTGATGAAGGGCAGCTCAAAATGGTGCTTGATTATATGGAAGACCCGGATGGCTCCATGAGACAGTTTTTAAAGGAGCATCCCGACTTTTTGTCCGATGCTCTGAACAGCGGCGGAAAACCCGCAGAGCGGGCAAAGCTCCTTATAGAGAACGAGTTCTATAAGCTAAACAGGTAATGCGTCCGGTACTTCTGGTTTTCAGTGATTGAAGGGAAGATTTATGCTTAGAGAGACTATAGCCCCACGGGGATGATTGCTTCTGATGCTGACACCGTTGCTGATACGGTTGAGAATTGCCATGGCCCAGCCGTTGGGTTGCAGGTCTTCTTCGGTTTGGGCTTCCCGGTTGATATTGACTGCGGAGGGGTCAATGCCGATGCCATGATCGGCTATTTCAAGATAGATTTTGTCTTCACGCCGTTCGATACACACCCTGATCTTGCCGGATTTTTTCAGGTACCCGTGCTGGATGGAGTTGACGGAGAGCTCATCCACTGCGGTTTTAAGAAAATACTTGGCACTGGAGTCGTTAGTAATGCATGATATCAAGCCCTCACATATGTTGATGAAGGAATCGATGCTTTCGGGAGAATAATCAAGATCGGCAGTAACACTGAATTTGTTAAGCGTCATTCTGCCTCCTTAAAAATGAAAGACTTTTCCATAGAAACATTATATACCAATCAGGGAGCTTAAATAAATGAAATTGCCAGAATATTTTGAAGAAAAATTTAAGGATTTAATGGATGCTGATGAATACGCACTTTTCAAGCGTTCTTTTGATGATGAGCGTGCCAATGGTCTGCGCCTGAATACGCTGAAAATAGATCCCGCTTCATTTGAAAGCTTGTTTGAAGGCAGTCTCGCGCCTATCCCCTGGATTCCGGAAGGCTATTATTATGAGGATCTGGCACCGGGCAAACACCCCTATTATCATGCCGGGCTTTATTATATACAGGAACCCAGTGCTATGATGCCTGCCCAGATTCTGTCCCCAAAACCGGGAGAGCGGGTTTTGGATCTTTGTGCAGCACCCGGCGGGAAAACAACCCATTTGGGTTGCATGATGAAAAACTCCGGGCTGATCGTATCCAACGATATAAGCCCGAAACGCATAAAGGCTCTGGTTAAGAATGTAGAGTTTATGGGTATTACCAATACACTGGTGGTCAATGAAACGCCTGAGAGGCTGGCTCATGCTTTTCCTGAATACTTTGACAGAATTCTTCTGGATGTGCCCTGTTCAGGGGAAGGGATGTTCAGAAAGGACAGGGACGCCATCCGGAGTTATTCGCGCTATAAGAGCACCGAATGCATAGCCATTCAGAGGGACATCTTTGATAAGGCCTATGCCATGCTTAAGCCCGGCGGTATCATTGTGTATTCCACCTGTACCTTCAATCCCGACGAGAATGAGAGGAACATGGCGTATTTTGCAGAAGAATACAATCTTGGACCGCAACCCATCCAGGATTATCCGGGCTGGGAGCGATCCCGGGCTCAGTGGGCGGGAGAAGACAGCGCCAGGTTCAGTTCCGGGTTACGGTTATGGCCCCACAGAGCCAAAGGTGAAGGACATTTCGTATTCTGCCTGAAAAAGCCGGGAACTTTGTCGGACTCAAGTTTCCGAAACCATGATTCCCAGGATAGTCGGGTTTCCGAAACACAGCTAAACAAGAATGGTCATATTCAGGGAGATACCTTATGCACAAGCCCGGAAGCCCAGGATGCCCTTAATGCATTCCGTGCCTTTGAGCAGGAGAACATGAACATCCTCCTGGATGGCGTCTTCCATTTGAGGGAGGCCAGTCTTTTCAGGCTTCCGCCTGCCATGACGAAAGTTCCTGACCTGAGATGGGAGAAGGCAGGCCTTTATCTTGGTCAGTACATGAAGGGGCGTTTTGAGCCCTCGGCATCCCTGGTCATGGCCATGAGAATGAGCGATTTTAAGCGTGTTCTGAATCTTTCGGTGCAGGATCATAGCGTTATCCGCTATCTTAAGGGGGAGACCCTGATCCATGATGGAGAAAAAGGATATGTTGCGGTTTGCGTGGACGGCTTTCCCCTGGGATGGGCAAAACAGGACGGCGGAACCCTTAAGAACCTGTATCCGAAGGGATGGAGGATGCAGTGATGGAGAGCATGCGTCTGGACAGGTTTTTAAAGGAAGAGGGAATCGCTACAAGAAGCGAGCTTAGAAAGATTATAAGGAAGGGTCGGGTTAAGGTGGATGGTGAGGTTTGTACCGACCCCGGCCATCATGTGGATCCTGAGATCAATCAGGTTACCTTTGATGATACACCAATACATCACAGCGAATATGTCTACCTCATGTTGAACAAGCCAAAGGGGATTCTCACCGCTACTTCCGACAGGTATGCCAGAACGGTTCTGGATCTTCTTCCCGACAAATACAGGCTGATGAAGGTTTTTCCCGCCGGAAGGCTGGATAAGGACACCGAGGGGCTTTTGCTCATCACCAACAACGGCACACTGGCTCACAACCTGTTATCCCCCAAAAAGCGTGTACCAAAGCTTTATGAGGCTCAGTTGGATCGCTATCCGGGAGATTCAGCAATTACCGCCTTTAAAGAGGGCGTTGTCATAAACAGTGAATTTACTGCTCTGCCCGCCGATCTGCGCTTTATCAGCATGGAGCCGGTTATAGCCCTGGTGGAGATCTATGAAGGGAAGTTTCATCAGGTGAAGCGCATGTTTAAGGCGGTGGGAGCCGAAGTGGTTTCCTTAAAACGCCTCAAAATGGGTCAGCTCACATTGGATGAAATGCTGAAGCCCGGTGAATACAGGGAACTGACAGAAGAGGAAAAGACACTGATCGGTGCAGAATAAAAGGTTGAAAGGATGGTTCGTTCATGGACAGGCAGACCCTCAATAAACTGGCACTCATGCTGCAGGGATTAGCATACAGGATTTCGGATGAAATTGATTATTTTATATCTCTTGAAGGTGATTTCAAGTCAGGTGCAAAACGCTTCCCGTTTTCGGCGGAGCCTGCCGGCAAAATGCTCGATCTGCGTTTTGAAGGGCGCAGAAGCCAGGTGGAACCCCAAAAGCTTTCTGATGTGATGTTAGAATACGCCCGGCGATTTGATGCAGTGCGCATGGAGTGCAGCTTTCGGGGAGAGACGCTGATAATTGAGGCCGGGTCCGGGAATGTAACCATGAAGACCAGACAACTGGAGGAAGACAGGGAACAGCTTTTTCAGGGACATGCCGAAGCCGGTTCCATTTCGGGCAGGGAGTATTGGATCAAGGTGGGCAAGGCTGATCCGCTGCTCAAGGAGATCGGTATCATGGCAGAAAACGGCAAGATAAAGAACGACATGATCAGAAAATACAACCAGATTGATCATTTTGTCGAGCTGCTGGATCCCATGATTAAGGAACTGGCCAGGAGTAAAAACGAGATAAGAATAGTGGACTGTGCCTGCGGAAAATCCTATCTGTCCTTTGTTCTCAACTATTATATCAAGGATGTCCTGAAGCTTAACTGTAGATTCACCGGAATTGATATTTCCGAGGGCGTTATCCAGGTCTCCCGGGGCATTGCCAAGCGCCTGGGATACAGGAATATGAGCTTTATCAAGGGTGATATCAGGCAGCTGATCTATGAGGAGGAAGGAGTGGGAGCCATTGAACCCGATCTGGTGGTAAGCCTCCATGCCTGCGATACGGCAACCGATTATGCGCTGGCCTACGGCATAAGAAACAAAGCAAGGGGAATTATAGCTGTACCCTGCTGTCATAGCGAGCTCTTGTCCCAATACCGGTATGATCCCTTTAAAGAAATCCTGAAACAGGGGGTTCTGAAGGCCAGGATGGCCGATATTCTAACCGATGGTCTCAGGTGCATGATCCTGGAGGCCTTTGGGTACAGGGTTTCGGCTGTGGAATATGTATCTCCCCTGGATACCCCCAAGAACCTGTTAATACGGGCTACCCGGTTTTCAGGCTTCAACCGCGAAAAATATCAGGCGTGTCAGGAACTGGTGAGAGAGCTTCACGCTGATCCTACCTTGCTTAAAGAGCTGGCGGGATTGATAGGGTGACTCATCCCTCGTCAATTTCAAATCAGGTTTATTATTTTTTACCGTTCGTGTAAAGTCTCTTGACAAGCGGGGAACAGTTTCTGTATAATAAACAATGCGTCACCGAAAGAATTGTTTAAATTAAGACTTGCGGGTGTAGTTCAGTGGTAGAACCCCAGCCTTCCAAGCTGGTCGCGAGGGTTCGATTCCCTTCACCCGCTCCAGAAAAACCTCAGGTTTCAGGCCTGGGGTTTTTGCATAGGGCAGAAGCCATACTTTCTTTTTTTTGGCTATTCTGATAAGATTCAATCATGGGATAACATCCATTGCTTTTGGGTTATGATAAGCCGCAGAGGACCGCTTTGAGGGAGCGGCTCCCTTTTATCAGGTTGAGAATTATTGCTTTTCAAAGGATCCTGTAAAAGGCTGGTGTAGATATGGATCAATATGGGTTTGTAAGAGTTGCCGCCGCTTCCCCCGAAATGAGGGTAGGGGATTGTGAGTTTAATAAAAAACGGATTATTGAGATTATCCAGAGGGCTGATCAGCAGCAGGTTGAGTTTTTGGTACTGCCCGAGCTATGCATAACGGGCTATACATGTTCAGATCTGTTCAGGCAGACCGTTCTGCAGGAGAGTGCCCTCAAAGCCCTCCAGGAGATTACCGACGAGACCCAGGGTTCTCTCATGGTGGTGATGGTGGGTCTTCCCCTCAATATCAGAGGAAGGTTGTTCAACTGTGCCGCAGTGATACAGGATGGCAAATTGCTCGGCATAGTTACCAAAACCCATATCCCAGGTTATAGCGAGTTCTCTGAGCACCGATGGTTTTCTGGCGGGGAGTTTCTTGATATCCAGGAGATCCGTATTGGTGGGAAGACAGTGCCCATAGGCAACGATCTGATCTTTGCCTGTGAGAATAACGAGAACTTTTGCATGGGAATAGAGATATGCGAGGACCTATGGGTTCCCGTTCCGCCAAGCGGCTTTTTGGCTCAGGCGGGTGCTGTTCTTCTTTTCAATCTTTCGGCAAGCAATGAGCGTGTGGGAAAGGCCGAATACCGGACAAGCCTCATTGAGAATCAATCCGCCCGTTGTGTGGCAGCTTATGTCTATGCCTCCAGCAATATTGGCGAGTCCACCACTGATCTGGTTTTTGGCGGACATAACATCATTGCGGAAAACGGTATGCTTGCAGTCCAGTCAGAGAGGTTTTTGAATTCCAGCGACATGATTTCTTATGACATAGATGTAACGGGTCTGTTGTCTTACAGAACCAACATAGGAACCTACCGTGCTGGTCAGAACGCCCACCACTACAGAAAGATTGTTTTTAAGGCCAATCCTGTGAAGCGGCACACCCTTCAGCGGCGGATTGAAAAGCATCCCTTTGTGCCGGACAACAAGGGGCAGCGGGATGAACGCTGCTGTGAGGTTCTGTCCATACAAACCTCAGGTCTGGTGACAAGAATGCGCCACACGGGATTGACGCGTCCGGTCATCGGTATATCTGGCGGGCTTGACTCAACCCTTGCCTTGATCGTTACCGCGAGAGCCATGCAGAAGCTGGGCCTTTCATCCCAAAAAATCCTGGCTGTTACCATGCCGGGCTTTGGCACAACTGGAAGAACCTATAAAAATGCAGTTGAGCTTATCAAGGCGTTTGGCGCTGAGCTTATGGAGATCGATATACGTCAGTCCTGCCTGCAGCACTTCAGGGACATCGGCCATGATCCCGATGCTCACGACACAACCTATGAAAATGTCCAGGCCAGAGAACGCACCCAGATACTGATGGATCTGGCCAACAAGCATAATGGTCTGGTGATTGGAACCGGGGATATGTCCGAGCTTGCTCTGGGCTGGTGCACCTACAACGGGGATCATATGTCCATGTACTCAGTAAACTCAGGTGTACCCAAAACCTTGATCCGCTATCTTCTGCAGTGGTACGCCGATAATGAAGCGGAGGGCGCCATAAAAAGCGTCCTTCAGGATATCATAGACACCCCAATCAGCCCTGAACTTCTGCCTCCATCTGATAGCGGGACGATTGAGCAGAAAACCGAGGATGTTTTGGGACCTTATGAAGCCCATGATTTCTTCCTGTATCATGTTGTGAGATGGGGTGCTTCCCCTGCAAAAATACTCTGGCTTGCTCAACAGGCTTTCGACGGTAACTACTCCAGGGATCAGCTTTTGGCATGGCTTAAGGTATTCTACAAGCGTTTTTTCACGCAGCAGTTCAAGCGCTCCTGCCTTCCCGATGGACCCAAGGTAGGCAGTATAAGCCTTTCCCCAAGGGGTGACTGGCGCATGCCCAGCGATGCGTCATCATATTTGTGGCTCAAAGAACTGGAGGATCTGTAACGGGCGTTTCACATATTCAAGCCTATATCCTGTCCCAAAGGCCTGAGTTGGGTTCTTCTGAAAGGAAGGTAAAAAGCACCGTCCCGGCTGTAAATATGATCGTTTTATAAATTCCTGAGATTAAACAAGGTTTTTATGAGTCGTGGTATAGTCTTATTATCAGGATCGGTCCGGGTAATATAATGAACCCGTCTTGCCCTTTGGAAGTCTATAATAAATAATGAAAGTACAATGTTTAAGGAGATATCATACATGAAAAAAGTAGCAATAATGATTCTTCTTCTGGTGATATGTCTCCTGATGCTTTCCTGTGGTGAGGAAGCAGATATAGACATATCGGCTGAAATAGAGGTATATAAAGCACAGATAGCCAATCTGGAAGAGATAGTCATCAAGCTGAATGAAGAGATCACTGTAAAGGACAGCCTGATAGAGGAACTTCGCAAGGATGAGAAGCAGATTAAGGATCAGGAATCCAGAAAACAGGTGACCGGGAGCTATTATAATGAGCTGGAGAGGGCTTTGAACTTCAAGGGCGGCTACCAGTCCTATACACAACAGGGCCCCCTTAACGGCAACTATTCCATTGAAAGGGGATTGCAGACACTGGATAAGATCAAATCCGCCCTGGACAGCTTTTCTGCAATGACATCCCTGGTGAAGGGGCGCGGTCTTCTGGATGAGGATGAGCTCAATGCTATTGGCAACTCCGATGAGACCACCCAGTTTGCCGAGTTCTACAACATGCCCATACGTGTAAAGGGTCAACTGATGGAACAGAACTACATTATTAAGGCTCTCGACCTGAGGCGCGTACTTGCCCTTTACGAACTGGGGAGGGTGGAACGCAAGGAACTGGATGCCAAGTATGATGCATTTCTGTATGCAAGAGAGCAGTATCAGGAGTTTGTAGACAGCACCTTCTATAGGGATAGCTCTCTTTATCCATCGCCATACTATTATTGACACCCGGCTGAGCGCCGGATATAATAGGCAGTAATATGAAGGTCGATGACGGGAATAAGAAGCTGATGCTTTCACAGCGAGGGAGCGCAACTGGTGAAAGGCTCCTGTAAAGCTAAACTTCGTCCCAACCCTGAGATACAGGCCGAAGAGGTCTGCGCATGAGTCCCGATAAAGACTCAACGAGCCGGATATGGTTTTGTTCCATATCAATGAGGGTGGTACCGCGGAGAATCAGATCCGTCCCGTCAATGGGGCGGTTTTTTAATGCTTGAATAAAAACCCGGCAGCATAACGACTTAAGGAGAGTAAGAATTATCATGAAGATGACACGTTTGTTCTTCAAAACCATGAGAGAGACCCCTTCCGATGCTGAGATTATCAGTCATCAGCTCATGCTTCGTGCCGGATTTATCAGAAAAGAGGCTTCCGGAATCTATTCCTATATGCCTTTGGGGTATAGGGTGCTCAGAAAAATAGAGGGTATCATCCGGGAGGAAATGGATGCCATTGGTGCCCAGGAGCTTTTAATGCCCGCACTTCTGCCTGCTGAAAGCTACCGTGAGTCCGGGCGCTGGGACACCTTCGGGGACGAGATGTTCAGACTTAAAGACAGAAATCAGAGGGATTTTTGTTTAGGTCCCACCCATGAGGAGATCTTTACCGGGACAGTCCGGGATTATGCCCGTTCATACAGGGATCTTCCACTGAATCTCTATCAGATCCAAACCAAATACAGGGACGAGATCAGGCCACGCTTCGGTGTCATGCGTTCACGGGAGTTTTTGATGAAGGATGCCTACAGCTTTGATCGTGATCAGGAAGGACTGGATGCATCATACGAGGCCATGTACCAGGCTTATAGACGCATATTCGACCGTCTTGGGCTGGAATACATCGTTATAGATGCCGATTCAGGAACCATGGGAGGCACAGGCTCACAGGAATTCACAGTCAGATCCGAAGCTGGTGAATCCGAGATTGTCCAGTGCCCCGATTGCGGGTATGCCGCCAGTAGTGAAAAGGCTCAATGTATTGCAAAATCAAAAGAAGAGGCAGAAGCAGTTGATCAGTTGCTGCCTGAGGCTGTGTCTACTCCGGATGCGAGAACCATCGCAGAAGTTACCGCCTTTTTAGGCTGTAGGGAAACCGATCTGGCAAAGACAATCCTTTATATGGTTGACGGAGATATGGTGGCGGCCATGGTCAGGGGCGACCGTGAAATCAATGAAGAAAAACTCATGTCATTTCTGGGATGCAGCAGCCTTGAAATGGCGGATGAAGAGAGTGTAAAGTCCATTACCGGAGCCGAGGTTGGCTTTGCCGGACCTGTAGGCCTACCGGTAAGGATAATAGCCGATCTGGAACTTTGCGGAAGTCAAAACCTCATTGTCGGTGCCAACCGGACAGGTTTTCACTTAAAGCATGTGGTTCCCCAGAGGGATTTTCGTGCAGAATATGCCGATATTCGGATGATTGCCAGGGGCGACCCGTGCCCCCGTTGCGGAACGGCGCTGGAGTTTGGGCGGGGTATCGAAGTAGGACATATTTTCAAGCTGGGTACCAGGTATTCCGAGTCGCTGGGCTGCTCCTACCTGGATGAATCGGGATCTGAACATCCCATGGTTATGGGATGCTACGGAATAGGAATTAACCGGATCATGGCAGCGATCATCGAGCAAAATCATGATGAAAACGGTATTCTGTGGCCCATGAGCATTGCGCCCTGGCAGGTGATTATAGTTCCCGTCAATGTTCTGGATGAAAAACAGGCCCAAACTGCAGAACACCTTTATAAGGAGCTTAAAAAGCACAATGTTGAGGTGCTGCTTGACGACCGCAATGAGAGAGCAGGTGTTAAATTCAAGGATGCAGATCTGATTGGCATACCCATCCGCATTAATGTGGGAAGAAAGGTTGCAGAAGGACTGGTTGAGTTCAGGCTGAGATATGAGGACAATGCTTCGACGCTGCCTGTGGAAAACGCAGTGGCCGCCGTTCTGGAAACAATAAAAAGCATGTCGGATCCTGATACAGACTGAATTTTGTGGCACTTAGCCACATTACATAATAGAACCTGAGTTTTGAAAGGAAGTATTTTATGGCCAAGGAAAAGAAATTTGTTGAATCCATCACCTCCATGAATGAAGACTTTGCCCAATGGTATACCGATATCATCAAAAAGGCGGATCTGGTTGACTACTCAAGCGTGCGCGGCTGCATGATCATCCGGCCCTACGGCTATGCCATCTGGGAGCGTATCCAGAGTGATCTGGACAGGCGGTTCAAGGAAACCGGCCATGAAAACGTTTATATGCCCTTGTTCATACCCGAAAGCCTTCTTCAGAAGGAGAAGGATCATGTGGAGGGTTTTGCACCTGAGGTGGCCTGGGTCACCCACGGCGGAAGCGAAGAGCTCACAGAGAGGCTCTGTGTGAGGCCTACCTCTGAGACCCTGTTCTGTGATCATTACAAAAATATCGTTCAGTCCTACAGGGATCTTCCCAAACTCTATAACCAATGGTGCTCGGTGGTGCGCTGGGAAAAGACCACCCGCCCCTTCTTAAGAACCGTGGAATTCCTGTGGCAGGAAGGGCATACTGTTCATGCTACGGCAGAGGAGGCAGAGGGGGAAACCCTCCGGATGCTCAATACCTATGCCACCTTCTGTGAGGAAGTGCTGGCCATACCGGTTATCAAGGGTAAGAAGACCGAAAAAGAGAAATTTGCAGGAGCACAGGCCACCTATACCATAGAGAGCCTGATGCATGATGGCAAGGCGCTTCAGTCGGGAACCTCCCATAATTTTGGGGACGGCTTTGCCCGTGCCTTCGACATCCAGTATCTGGACAGGGACAACCAACTCAAATACGCCCATCAGACATCCTGGGGCGTGACCACTCGCCTTATCGGCGCCCTGATAATGGTTCATGGCGACGATTCGGGTTTGGTACTTCCCCCAAAGATTGCTCCCGTGCAGATGGTTATTATTCCTGTCCAGCAGCATGTTGAGGGCGTTCTGGAAAAGGCAAGGGAGCTTAAAGAAAGGCTCTCCAAGGTCTGCCGCGTGACATTGGACGACTCCGACAAGATGCCCGGCTGGAAGTTCAGCGAGCATGAGATGCGGGGTGTTCCGCTGCGGCTGGAGGTTGGTCCAAAGGACATCGAAAAAAACCAGGTTGTTCTTGTGAAGAGGGAGAACAGGGAAAAGATCTTTGTGAACATGGATGAGTTGGAAACCGTTATTCCCCAGCTTTTGGACGACATACAAAAGTCCCTTTATAATAAGGCTCTCAGACTTCGGGAGGAGAGAACCTTTATGGCAAAGGATCTTGATGAACTGGAGCGGAAGCTCAATGAAAAGCAGGGCTTCATCAAGGCCATGTGGTGCGGCGATGAGGCATGTGAGAATGAGGTTAAGGAAAGAACAGCAGCCACCGCCAGGTGTATCCCCTTTGAACAGGAGAAGGTAGGGGACAAATGCCTATGCTGCGGAAAGGATGCCAGGCATATGGTTATCTGGGGCAGAGCCTACTAAAGTTCAATTGTTGGCAGAAGCCATGCCTTTAATCAGCGCAAAAAGAAATGAAAAATCAGAACGAGCTTATGATACCGCAAAGGGATGCATATTCCGTTTAGATTAACTTCAGAATAATCACAGGGTCTGCAGGGAGAAGCGGCGCCATGAACACATCATGACGTTGAGGGCTTTTTTCGGCAGACCCTTTTTGCTTCTGCAAGAAGGCCTGTCAGGAATATTGTCCTGACAAGATGTTTATTCCCATTCTAAAATACCGGGCTTTAATGATACAATAGAGGTAAGGAATGATGAGGGGGTTGCAAGATGAAAAGATCCCAAAAAACGGTGAAGAGACGAGGAATACAACGATACGGCACCAGGGCGGTCATACTTACCCTGCTTGTACTGATTGCTGCATTCATCATCATTGCTGTTCCGAAGCCTGTGCTGAAGCTGGCCGACATCGTGGAGATCACTCTTTCTGACCCGTTGGGGAACACCTCCATTATTTCAGACAAAAACTCTTTTTCATTATACGTTGATGCCATCAATTCCGCCCGGCCTATTAACAGGGAGTTGGCGGGACAGAATCTTAAAACCTACGGTCTGAATTTTACTCTAAAAAATGATCATAAGCAGTATAAACTGTATGTGGACAGGGCTCTGGAGAGGAAAAGCTTATTTGTTGAGACTGAATCCGGACTTTGCAAGATCGGTGCCGAGTACTTTGAGAGAATTCTCAGCGATCCAATCTTTGATACGCTGTATGAGCACAACCGGCCGCCCCGTGTCTCGCTGACTCTGGATGGCTCAAGCAATATCATCCTGCCCTCAGATTATGAGTGGCAGATGAGAAAAGCAGACGGTGAGTTTTATCCTGTAAAAACTGATTACCTGAAAGGAACAGACTATTACAGCTTTGACATCAATCAGGATTCTGTTTTGGGCTATGATTTTGAAGTACAGCCCGACATCTTTTATCTTTTCATATATAGGGACAATGACCTGGTTATGGTCCAGAGTCTAAATCAGCCAGATAATATTGCCAGGCTCCTGGATGAGGACGGTCTGTACAACTGCATCATGCAGCTTGAATGGAACCAGGATGACGGCCGGGACTTTTATGGAAAGGCCACATATGAGTTTACACTGGCTGCCGACTATCCTGTACGCATTGATATTTCCGCTGAAGAAATCGATCCAGGTGAGCTTTTGGTCATCAAGGCTTCCAATATACAGCCTCACGAAGACCTTTCCATCGAAACAGAGATTGATTTTAAGCCCAATGCTTTCCAGGAGGGAAATACCAGAACAGTCCTTCTTCCTGTAAGCTATTTTCATAAAGAGAACCGATCCTATTCCGTGAAGGTATCTTCAGGGGATGTGGTGAAGGAGTTCAGCGTGTTTGTAAGGCCCAAGGAGTTCATCATCCAGTATCTTAGAATAGATCCTCAGGTGGCGGCTTCCACAAGGAATGAGAAGAGTTCTATTGAAATAAGAGAAAAGCTTTATCCGCTGAAACCGGTTTCCGATCCTGTTCGGTACTGGGAAGGGGAATTCATTCAGCCGGTTGAGGGAGGACGCGTATCTCCCGAGGATTTTGGCAAAAGACGCTATGTGAATAACTCACCCACATCCTACAGGCATAATGGACTGGACATAGGCCATGACGAGGGAGCACCCATTGTGGCAACCAATAACGGTAGGGTGCTTATCGCAGATTTCCTTATTGAAACAGGCAATACCATCATTATTGAGCATGGCTATGGCCTTAAATCCTGGCATTATCACTTAAGCGAATTATATGTAAAAACCGGGGACATGGTAAAGAAGGGCGATGTTATTGGTACCGTGGGTTCCACCGGCTTCTCAACAGGCCCCCATCTTCACTTCTCATTTACCATCAACGATGTGTGGATCAATCCCATCACCATCCTGGAGCATGGGGTTCCTCTGACAGGAGTTGAAGATTAACAGAACTTTGTACCCGGGCAGCAAGGAACAAAATGGGTCTGGGTGAATACAATGGATGCAACAGGTGTAAAAAGAGGGAATGGGCAACATTATGCTTGACAAACAGGCGCTTTGGCCTTAAAATAGTCTTTGCGTCAGGCATGGTGGGTATAGCTCAGTTGGTTAGAGCGCCAGGTTGTGGCCCTGGAGGCCATGGGTTCAACTCCCATTACTCACCCCAACAAGTCAGGTGAATAGAGGTTGGAAACTGATGCATTTCCGGTTTCCAACTTCGAAAACTGGCTTTTTTATTTTTTAAAACATTGCTTGACAAAGGCGAAAACACTCTTTATAATTGTTGTTGCGTCTTTTGAATGGTGGGATGTAGCCAAGTCGGTAAGGCACCAGACTTTGACTCTGGCATGCGTAGGTTCGAGTCCTGCCATCCCAGCCAATATGACCCACTAGCTCAGGCGGTAGAGCACTTGACTTTTAATCAAGGTGTCCGGAGTTCGAGTCTCCGGTGGGTCACCA
>JAAYTP010000111.1 GCA_012518025.1 Clostridiaceae bacterium | reverse complement strand
GAAGGAAAGGCACCCAGAACAAAAAAGACAGTTAACAGGACTGCGAGAAACTTTTTCATAACCCAACCTCCTAAATTTTGGTTGAGTTAATATTATCATTTGGTGTTATTATATGTCAATATTAGGAATATGAAACGTTATTCAGTGTAAGATTGCTTCGTCGGCTACGCCTCCTCGCAATGACAGAAAGAAGAGCCTCCTCGCAATGACAAAGGTTGGGGTACCTCGCAATGACAGAAAGAAGAGCCTACTCGCAATGGTAGGAGGGATCATCCCCATAATACAGTTTGCGGAATGTACGTTGTACGCCTCAAATGGTTTCTGTCATAATCTCAGTGCTGAGGATGCCGCTTTTCATAATTAGAGCCCTCAGAGTTTTATTATACATGGCCATGCTCTTTAGCTGCTTCAGCATAATATTACGCTTCAGAGCCTTCAAGTTCTTATTGTAGCGGTACTGGAACCCTTCAATGCCCTTATTGAGGCTGTCTGCAAGGGCAATGGCACTTCTTATGGCATAGCTGATGCCCTCGGCTGAACTGGGGCTGATGAAGCCTGCAGCCTCGCCTATAAGAGCCATATGTTCATTACCCGTAAAGATCTCTGAACCAGACTTGGGACGCAAAAGATATGAGCCTTCCCTCTTGATACGATTTCCAAAGAAATATCCAAAATCCCGAAGCTCGTTTTTCAGTCTCTCAAACTTAATGCCGGCCTCCTTTGAAGGCTCCAGGGCAGAACCTATTATCATCCTGCCGTCCTTTGCAATGATCCATGAATAGAAGTCTGTAACTACGCTATCGAAGATAGCTCCATAATAGGGTATACTATCGGAAGTTTCATACCATTCCTGGATGGAAATATATCTTCTGTTCTTTTCGCTTTCAGGAAAGATCTGCCGCCGTGCATTGGACCACGCTCCATTGGCTGCCACAAGAACCCTTACCTTTTCTGTATAGATCCTGTTCCCGTGAATAAAGGCTATTTCATAGCCCTCGCTTCTTTCACTTAAGGTGGTGAACCTGCACTTCATCCCCATATCAACATGGGGCGGAATCAATGAAACCAACCACTCATCAAACCTCTTACGGTTCATATTAAAATAAAAACGCTGATAAAACCTCTCAAGATTATTATCAAAATCAATGGTTCTCACAAGAAAAAGCTGAGGATCAACCAGCACATCTGTGGGTACTGCCAGTCCCATCTTGCCCAGCACCTCCTGGGCGTCCGGGGCAAGAAGCCCGCCACAGCATTTTGATCTCTCTTCTTCCTCAGGTTCCATCAAATCTCGCTTGTCCAACAGCAAAACCTTGTATTGTTTATCAAGAAGCCTGGCCAGGGTAGCTCCCGCAGGCCCGGCTCCAATAATTGCTATATCATAGGGCATTGAGCATACCTCCTAATGTCCCTGGCACTACATATTATTATACCAGAGTTCCCGATGACGAAAAATGTAATTGCCCTCCAGATAAATCGGGTTATGGAAGCAAATTCTTCCTCTCTTGATAATCTATGCGATCAGGCTACCAAACCACGGGATTTTTCTTCCAATATTCTCTTGCGCCCTCTATGAAATCCGCAATGGCGGTTTCTTTGTCTTTCTCACCCCTGATGTAGGCTTGGGTTTCGTCAAGGAATATGCTGAATACGAAATCATAGCTTGCTTCCTTACTATCCACAGACAGTATACTCAATGCATCCAGTATATCCAGTGATCTGCATATAATGGGATTCATATTCTGATCGTCAATAATACCACAGCTATTATGGGTTTCTTTCAGAATATCTCTGGAGATCACGGGATAATTATATCCTTCAAACAACGTACCGTTGGCCAGCCGGTACTGAAGTCCGTTTTCTGAACTGTCCAACGCAATCCATTCTATTAGGGACTTGATCAACTCCTTATTTTCAGCATGCTTGCTGACCATGATTCCCGAATAGAGATCTGTCCGGATTTGAAATGGCGGTAGGCATATGGCCCAGTCGCCATAGGCATTCTCATTGTTAAAGATATCAAGGAAATGGCAATAATCGGTGGTTGTAAAAAGACCAAATACCTTATCCCCTTCCCCCTTTATGATATTAATCCAATCATCGCTCCATGCCTTGGTATCCTTTATGCAGCCATCATTATACAGTTGTTTTGAAACATCCATAAACTTTTCCCATTGGGGATCCGGCCTGAAGTTTTCGTCCATAAGCTCTGAAACTGTGCAACCCGTATCGATAAGGTAAGACAGGTCGCTGCATCCGGGTACTATATAATAACCATGTTCCTTTAAGGTTTGAGCTGCTTCCAGCAGTTTGTCCCAGCTTTGGGAGCCCCCGCCGATGATTTCAGATATCGTGTCAGGATCATCGGTTCCCCAAACCTCCCTGGCCACAGAACGCCGATACATAAAGACATTTGCACTGGATAAAACGGGAAGCGCAACGATTTTCCCGTCCCGGTTGGAACCAGCCTCAACGATGTACCGGGGAATGTCCATCTTGTCAAGAAGTGCGTCGACATCGATCCCCAACTCTTCGTATGTACAGACATATTGGGATAATTCCCCTTTGGTGAACTGTGACGCATATGCCATCGGAACACAGAACAGATCCATGGGTTCAGTTTTGTTTTTCAGGTTGTCTGCCGCGATGTTGACTATATCAAGGAAGCTGTACACCAACTCATCTGTGTATGCCAGTACCAGATGATCGAAATCCCAGTGCTCTTCAGCATATTTTTCGATTATATCATCCAACTCCCGAAATGTCGTATAGACACGGATACGAGTTGTCTTGCCGGGGGAATACTGAATTTCTTCTGGCTCTTCGGGCTCCTCTGTCCTATTTGGATCCTCCGCCAAAGTTGTCTCCGGTTCTGAGGGGTCTTTCTGAGGAACTGAACCGGTATTGCAGCCGTGTAACAGAGCACCGGCAATAAAAATGCACAGGACAATGATGAGGGTGGTTTTTCTTAAGGTAAGTTTCATTTAAAATCATCTTCCTTTTATTAATTCTCGTTTAGCTCACTTCAGAGTGATATCGTCTTAAAAATCCATCTCATTCCTGGTTCAAAATTTGCTGATAGTCATTATATACCAAAACAGTACATCCTTCTATCAGAAAAAAAATTACCGCGCTTCGCTCATAATAACAGGCGTAGGATTTTCGGGGCGTAAAAAATCCCACATCGATTATTCAATGTGGGATTTTTGGTGGGAGGAGGTGGATTCGAACCACCGAAGTCACTGACAACAGATTTACAGTCTGCCCCCTTTGGCCACTCGGGAACCCTCCCTTATTCTATTAATGCGGCTTTCGGAAACCGCATTAACTATATTACATGAGGCCTATTGTTTTGTCAACACTTTTATTCATTAATTCGACTGCTTTAATTTGTCACTTTGACTTAGCATTCCTTCACCTGGATTCCAGGCTGTCTGCCAGACCGATTAAAACATCCCGCACCGGATAGGCTTTGAAGTTTTCAAGAGATCCACCATAATCCGTTTCAATATGAGGTATGGCATACTCAATACCATCGCCTTCAATAATTATAACATAGTCATACCCTTGGTTTATATCAACAACCTTATAGTCGGTTATTTGCTCCGCTTGGAATGTATCCCGGACAAGCTGCTGGTGTTCTTCCTTGCTCAGGAGATAGGAGCCATGGTCATGGCTTACGAAAATCCCGGAGTATTTAGACGACATCCATGTCCTGCCTTCCTGACTTATAACAATGTCAAGGGGCGCAGCAGAGGGATCGTCAACGGGAGTTGCTGACTCAACTACAGGAAGAAGAATATAATTTTGCTTCTCATTTTGCAGCGGCAACAGATGATACTGCTGCTCTCCAAGCAAATCATCAAAACTTGAGGCTTCACGAAGGGAATCGGCGCTGATTCCGCCAGTCATAAGAGTCGCAACGGTAAGCACACTGTTATCGTCACAGGTGTACTTTGTTCCCATCCCTGAATTATAGGCTTCCAGTATAGCCTCAATCGTCTCAGGGGACATATCCTCTCCGGAAAGAGTAAGAATATGGCTAAAATCCATGGAACTTAAGGTGTTTCCAACACTGGTGATGCTATACCCAATGCTTTGATAATCCATTCCATCGAAAGCTCTGTCATCTTCAGCCTTATTACTACTTTCTGGATATCCCCGTTCTTCCATCATGATACGAGGAGCTTGTGCAGGCATTTCCGCAGGCCTGGCCTGATCGGCATCACCCTCTATTTTCGCCATGCCTGATGTCTGAGGACGGGCAGAATTTTCTGCAGATTTATTAACCTTTAGCATGGGATAATTGAGCAAAACAATCAATGCCAGAAGACATGCCGCGATGGGAGCACCATATCTTAAGGCTGCCCTGCCAAGAACTGTTTTCGTCGATTTCTTTCTTTTACCGGTTTCCAGTTCCATACGGCACTTGTTCAGGGTGGTTTTAATCAATTCATCAGAGGCTTTCAGCTGATCAAGCTCTGCCCTGTATGCTTCTTTCAAGAAGTCGTCATTAAAGATCATGCCATCCCCATGCTTGTTCTTATTTTCAGCCACTAGCCTCACCTCCCAACATGCCCGCAAGCAGACTCCGTGCCTTGAACAACCTGCTTTTCACAGTACCTCCGGGTATCTTCAGAATCCGGGAGATTTCATTGATACCCAACTCCTGATAATAATATAAATGTATCATTTCACGATATTTATCCGGTAATTTCATTATGGAGCGAACCAGTTCTTCTTTTTCATCCTTCTTTTCAATAATCTCCTCAGTATGACTATCAGAAACCTGGGTACTGAAATCGTCGGTTACAGTAACCCTCCTCTTCCATGCGCTTCTAAGATAGTCCCTGCAAACATTTACAGCAATACCTATTACCCAGGTTTTCTCACTGCACTCTTTACGAAAATTATCATAATACCTGCATATTCTCAAAAATGTTTCCTGGTATGCATCCTCAGCCAGTTCTTTGGATTTTAGTATGACAAACGCCGTCCTTAGCACGTCGTTGCCATACTGCTCCACCAGTCTGGTGATTTCATTCATTTTTTCAGAAGGAGCCACCTGCCTGCCACCCTCCTTCACCTCATTTGACGTAAAGACATCCGGTTTGGTTCACTTTTTGCGAACTGTCCAATTGTTGGGACAGACCGTTACTTAACCCCTGCCTAAGGGGTACACCATGATTGGATTGTATCAAACACGGCTAAAAAAAGGAAGCCTTATCAAATGGCTCGGGAAACAGTGAGAAATATAAAAAGGAAATGTATAATAATTACAACATGAAAGATTCAGGGGGTAACAGGATGGACAACCGCAGACGCCATGCCATATGTCTGTTCATCGATAATTATCATGATCTTAGAAAACATCTGCGTTTTAAAACTTCACCAAAAATCTTGCGATTGTCTTCCCTCATACTGTCCCTCAAGGGTATCAGGATAAATATTGAGGATTTCCAGAAAGGCCTTGACTACATAAAACGGTATACCCAATGGTATTCCCCATTCAGGTCTTTTATGGTGCCGGCCGCCGCATTTGCTACCATTCCCGGAAAATCCTTCGATAAAGCCTTCAACAGGCTTGTCTCCTGTCAAAAAACGCTGAAATTTGCTGGTTTCAGACCTTCAGCCTGTCTGGTTCCTGCTGCCATGGCTCTTTATTCCACCTCAGCCGATGGCTCAGAGCAGCCTTTGGCATATCGGGCTTATTTTGTTTTACAGAAAATGAAGGGATGGCGTTCAGCCCGATCCGTCCGGGAACTGTTTGCACCTGCCGTGTTTGTGTCTTCTTCGGAATCTCACAGCAAAGACATAATCAGTCAGGGGGCTTCATTCTTCAGCCACCTTGATTCAATGGATAAGAACCAAATCAAGGGTCTCCACTTTCTTTATCAGAACCTGGCCTATGATGCCGGAACAGTGGAGGCTGCAGCTGCAAGCTGTGCCGGTATCTATTCGACATTGGAAAAAATGAAATTCAGGTCTTCAGCTCTCTTCTACGGTGCCATGGGCTTTTTGGCATTGTCAGGTCATGACTGTAATCAGGCCATATTGGATGCTATGGACACCATGAGCCTCCTGAAGCTTGGAAAATGCTTTTCGAATTTTGAAAAGGAACAGGCCATGCTGGTGGCATCAGCCATTGTTGCCGCTAACCGTCTGGAACAGCGGGCAGAAGCCTCCCCTTCTGCCATCCATTCTGTCATTTCTGCTCAGGCTGCAGCCTGCCTGCTGTAGATTAAGAATCGGATTCAGACAAATCCACTGCCAGTGTGAGCTTTCAGGTCTTTCCCCCTTCCCGTGTTTTCGTGAAGAACAGGTATAAATATTTGAAAGAGAAAAATACTTCTGGTAAAATGAGTATGCTCCAGACAGCCTGTATTCAGGTTGTCTTCTCGATAGGTTCATTATTTATTAATCAAGAAGAATTAAGCAGGAGATGTAATAATCATGGGAAGACAAGTCAGAACACGCTATGCCCCCAGTCCGACAGGTTATGTCCATATTGGCAATCTGAGGACAGCCCTCTATGAATACCTTATAGCACGCTCGATGAACGGTAAATTCATTCTGAGAATAGAAGATACCGATCAGGAAAGACTGGTTGAGGGTGCAGTGGATGTTATCTATAACACTCTCAAGGTCTGTGGATTAAAGCACGATGAAGGTCCCGACATCGGCGGCCCCTACGCACCCTATGTTCAGAGTCAGAGGAAGGATGCCTACCTTCCCTTTGCGAAGGAACTGGTTGAAAAAGGTCATGCATACTATTGCTTTTGTTCCAAAGACAGGCTTGATAAAATGAGAAGCGAAGCCGAATCCAGAGGCGAGACTTATATGTATGACCGTCACTGCCTTGGATTGTCGAAGGAAGAAGTTGAAGAAAAGCTGGCTCAAAATCAGCCCTGGGTAATCCGGCAGAAGATGCCCCGTGAAGGCTCCACCACCTTCGAGGATATGGTATATGGCTCAATTACTATTGAGAACAATATGCTGGAAGATCAGATCCTGATCAAGTCAGACGGGCTTCCCACCTACAACTTTGCAAATGTAATCGACGACCACCTCATGGAGATCACCCATGTGGTCCGCGGCAGTGAGTACCTCACCTCGACTCCGAAGTACAACCTTCTTTACGATGCCTTCGGCTGGGAAAAGCCTGTTTATGTACATCTGCCTCTGATTGTGAAACCAGATGGAAGCAAGATATCAAAGCGCAAGGGCGACGCATCCTTTGAGGATTTAGTTGCCATGGGATTTCTTGTGGAAGCCATCATCAACTATATCGCCCTTTTGGGATGGTCCCCGGAAGGCACCCAGGAAGTTTTCTCACTGGCAGAGCTTGAAAAGGCTTTCGACATAAGGCGTATCAGCAAGTCTCCATCAAGCTTCGATATGGAAAAGCTCCGCTGGTTCAATGCAGAATATATCAGGGCAATGCCTCCTGAGAAGTTCCATAGCCTTGCCATGCCCTATCTGGAAAAATCCATAACCGACAAATCCATTGATCTTGCCAAGGTGAGCAAGCTGCTACAGAAAAGAACCGAACTGCTTACTGAAATCCCGTCCAAGGTAGGCTTCTTTAACAGCCTGGAGGATTATGACCTGAGCATATATGTCCATAAAAAGATGAAAACTACCCTGGAGATTTCACTGGAAAGCCTTAAGGCGGCTCTTCCCATCCTTGAAAATCTGGAACCATGGAATGAAGAATCCATTCACGGCACCTTATTATCTTTGGCTGAAACCATGGGAATCAAGAACGGTCAGATGCTGTGGCCGGTCAGAACCGCATTATCAGGGTGGCAGGTCACTCCGGGGGGAGCTATCGAGATAGCAGACATACTGGGCAAAGAGGAAAGCCTCAGGCGTATCAGAATAGGAATTGAAAGGCTGGGAAGAGCACTATCTTAAAGAATTCTGGCTGTTTTTTTCAGATTCTTAAATTCTGATTGATATTCTAAAGGATTAACGTTAATATATAGTTTGATATGTCTAAAACTTCTAGGAGGGTTGTCGTTATGAACTTAATCTTGCTTGCCCCTGTAGGTTCAATACTCGCTCTATGCTTTGCCGGCTATCTGGCATTTAGCATAATGAAAAAGAGCGAGGGCACCGACGAAATGAAAAAGATTGCAAATGCCATTCGTCAGGGTGCTAACGCATATCTGAAAAGGCAATATACTGGAGTAGCAATATTTTTTGCAGTAATGGTTGCCATACTTACAGCACTGGCAATAGCCGGATTCCTCACTCCCTTCGTGCCCTTTGCTTTCCTTACCGGTGGCTTATTCTCCGGTCTTTCAGGTTTTCTTGGCATGAAGATTGCAACAGCAGCGAATTCAAGAACCGCCAATGCGGCAAGATCCAGCCTCAACAGCGGGCTTCGCGTAGCCTTCAACAGCGGTGCCGTTATGGGATTGGTTGTTGTGGGACTTGGTTTGCTTGATTTGAGCATCTGGTATTTCTTCCTCGATTGGTTCTACGGAACTGATCCAAATAAGATCCAAAAGATCACCAGCGCTATGCTCACCTTTGGTATGGGTGCCAGCTCCATGGCTCTCTTCGCTCGTGTGGGCGGTGGTATCTTCACTAAGGCCGCCGACGTGGGCGCAGACCTGGTTGGTAAGGTTGAAGCAGGCATTCCCGAGGATGACCCCAGAAACCCTGCTGTTATCGCAGATAACGTAGGTGATAACGTAGGCGACGTTGCTGGTATGGGTGCTGACCTTTATGAATCCTATGTAGGCTCAATCGTTTCCACCTGCGCTCTGGCAGTTGCAGCAGGTCTCGGCGTCGATGGCGTTACCATACCAATGGTTATGGCTGCTGTGGGCGTAATTGCCTCCATCATCGGTACATTCTTTGTGCGTTCAGGTGAAAAAGCCGAACAGAAAACCCTGCTGAGAGCCTTAAGAACCGGTGTTTATATCAGCTCAGCTCTGATCTTTGTTGTG
>JAAYTP010000110.1 GCA_012518025.1 Clostridiaceae bacterium | reverse complement strand
CTCCCCTGTGCCCCGACTTGGGCGCTCTCCTTTTTACGCTTTTTGATATATTATTGATGCTCCTTTTAGCTCTCCTCTGCCATTTTCCGAACAGTGACCCTAAGCTCTCACGGGACAGGCCAAGCCCGGAGGCCTCTTTGCTGGCTGAGTCGCCAGGACATGCTAACTTTTTGAACTCATTTATCTGGGCTATGGTACCAAAGACCAGGAGCCTGTCTTTCTCACGAAAACGTTCATTCAGGCCTGGATTCACCTGGATTTCATCGCCCCTTATCAGACAGAGTATTGTTGCTCCTGTTTTTGATAGCATGTTGGAGCTTTTCTGCGGTCTATCTACAAGACAACTGCCTTGTTCCAACTCTATTTCAATAACAGATCCCGAAATGCCTTCTTCTGCTCTTCCGTCTATATCAAAAAAACTGGTGACAGTGGGATGTACGGCCGCTGCTGCTATCCTTCTGCCGGTTACCTCGCTTACAGGTATGATGGTATCTGTTCCGAAGCGCTTAAACTTGGCGCAGTTTGCATTGTCTGTCACTGCTGCGATGATGCGCATGTCAGGGTTCATCTGCCTTGAAGACATAACGGTCAAAAGGTTTTCAAGATCGGTGGAATGGATGGCTAACAATCCTTTTGCATGTTTAATACCGGCCGCTTCCAGTATCTTGTTATCGGAAGAATCCCCTTTAAGCGCCATGATGCCTTTTTCTGTAAGCTCGTCGATAAACTCCTGGTTTTTATCGATGACTATGAATGGAAGATTTGCCTCTAAGAACTCGCCCATGATGAACCAACAAATCTCGCCGGCGCCACAGATTATGTAATGACTCTTTAATCTCGATATTTTTTTATCCATTTGACCCACCTTCAATAAAGATTTTAACCTTCCTTCCATAATTAGACTTGCCACATTGCTTATAACATATATCAGAACGCCAATCCCCAAAATACTCATGACAGTGTTGAACTTAAAACCCACCTGGCTGAACATATAAATATTGACATACCCGAATGGAAACAGGGTATGTATGGCAGCACGGAACGCCGTGAGTGGAGCCCACTTCTCGATAAGAGTATAACCGAGCATGCACATTGCCAGATGAATAGCCAAGAGTATCAAGGATTTTATTATCTTCATGAGCCTTGACATTATGCATCACCAATATCCATATAACCATAATTTTATACTTTTTTCAATTATATAATAGTAATAATCCTTAATTTAGGTTTAATTGTGTCAATCAAGGTAACGCATTGCGGAAAATAATTTCCCCAACCTCAATTTGTTGAAGCCCTGCAAAGCAAAAAAACACTCCCGGTCATCCTTAATAGATCCGGGAGTTTGCCTCTGCCCTTGGAGTTTCCTGCAGTTGTCATCATACGTCTTGGAACTGACTGAATGCCCTATAAAGATACTTATACCCTGGTCTGATTGCCAGATCCATCAAATACGCCGATCTTCTGGCACCGGGTTTTCGATGTCTGTTCAACACGCTAATAATACTGGGAATGGTTCGTATACCTACACCATGTCCCCAATGATATCCGTTGAGCAGCTGAATAGTATTCTCCCCCTGCCATTCCATGGTTTCCGGATTCACGTCGGGGTTTTTTACATATCGGCAATCCCCCGGCAGATAATCCGGAAGGTTTTCATAGGAGCGCATCCCCAAATCTTTATCAAGGTATTTCCAGTTCATCAGATAGATGTCAGAAAAGAGTCTGTT
>JAAYTP010000109.1 GCA_012518025.1 Clostridiaceae bacterium | reverse complement strand
GTATTGAGCATGATTAAATCTCCTTTTCAAATGTAGTGTGAGCAACTTCATTTTACTTGAGATTTCAATTTCATGCTCGTTTTATTTTAAAAAATGTTGGAGCACTTAATCTTTCTGTACCCCAACATTTATTATAGAACCATAAAATAAGATGCCATACAAAAAGGCTTCCGGGTAAAACCCTGGAAGCCTTGGTGCGAAAGGCGGGATTTGAACCCGCACGTCCTTGCGGACACTAGAACCTGAATCTAGCGAGTCTGCCAATTCCACCACTTTCGCATCTTTGCCATCTGCATTAGTCTGTTTGTCAAGCGGATCGGCAGAATTAAGTATACATGAATTTCTTCTGAGAATCAAGAGCCAATATTTATTTTCTTTTCCATCTCAAGGTGGTAAAACACATCACTTTACTGCTTTATTTATCCTTTACCTGTGTCTTCTTCACATCGTATCCAAGAGCTGTTATGGCTTTTTCAACTTCTTCCACCGATAACCTCTCAGGGTCAAAATCAAACTTTAGTTTGCTGGAATTGAACAGAATCTTTACGCTTTCTTTGTCCACACCGTTTAAGGATTTGGTCGCCTTTTCGATCTTTTGCACACAGGATGGGCAGGTTAATGTGTCCAGTTGAATTGTCGCTTTTTTCATTTCACATACTCCTTTCAGTTTCTGTTTATATAGTATTACCTTCTTAACCGATATCTTAAAAGTCGCATCCCATTGAGGATGACGGCCAGAATGCTTCCTTCGTGCACCAACATGCCGATGGACATATTCATCCATTCGCTGAAGAACACGCTTGCCAGAAGGAACAGAACCACTCCGACTGCAATGAAGATATTCTGTTTCATATTTCTTGAGGTTGCCTTGGCCAAACCAAGGGCATGGGGCAGACGGCTGAAATCAGAATTCATTAAAACAACATCGGAGGTTTCAATAGCAACGTCTGTTCCGCCTCCCATCGCAATGCCTATATGAGCCAGAGCCAGGGATGGGCTGTCGTTCACGCCATCTCCAACGAAGGCTACAATTTGACCTTCCTCCTCAATCAGCCTCTTAATATAAGCCGCTTTATCCTCAGGCAGCATGTTACCATGAGCCTCTGTCAAGCCCAGCTCACGGCTTACAGCGTCAACTGTGCCCTGGTTGTCGCCTGATAGCATTACAAGATTCTTAACACCTAATCTTTTCAGCCTGGAAAGGTCTTCTTTTACACCGGGACGGATCTGATCACGGATTCCCATCAAAACCTTCAGTTCTCCGTCTACAGAGGTCAGCACAAGGGAGTTGCCGTTCTTTTCAAAACCGACGATGTCAGCTCTGGCTTTTTCGCACAACGCAACATTTTCTCTTTCCATCACGGCAACATTTCCAACGGCTATACGGTGCCCATTAACACTGGCAACAATTCCACCGCCTTTTACAACCTCAGTGTTCTCCACTGGGGATAGCACGGTATCTCCGATCTCTTCCAGAACTGCCTTTGCCAATGGATGGTCGGATTCACGCTCTATGCTTGCCAGATACCCCAGAGCCTGCTCGATATTATCGCCATAGTATTTTTTCTCTGCAACCGATGGATTCCCCGCAGTCAGAGTGCCTGTTTTGTCAAATACTATTGTATCCAGCCTGCTAAAATCTCCAATTACTTCACTGCCCTTTAAAAGCACGCCATGGCGAGCGCCGTTTCCGATTCCTGCAACATTTGATACTGGAACGCCTATGACCAAAGCTCCGGGACAACCAAGTACAAGAATGGTTATGGCCAGTTCAAGGTTTCGTGAGAAGACCCAGACCAGTATTCCCAATAGAAGAACTGCTGGTGTGTAGTATTTGGAAAACCGGTCTATGAAGCGCTCAGCCTCAGATTTGGAGTCCTGGGCTTCCTCCACAAGCTCAATGATTTTGCCAAAGGTGGTATCTTCACCTACACGATCTGCAACTATCTGAATGGTTCCATTGTCCAAGATCGTGCCTGCAAATACACTGGATCCCTTTTCTTTTGAAACGGGAAGGGATTCCCCTGTGATACTGGCTTCGTTGATACTCCCATCGCCGGACAGAACAGTGCCATCAACCGGTACTTTTGCTCCCGTTTTGACAAGCAGGATATCGCCCACATCCACCTCGTCCACATCAACTTCCTCAAATTCTCCGTTAGCCATTTGCTTTAAGGCGCTCTCCGGAGCCATTTCTGTAAGCTCTTTTATAGCTGAACGTGTTTTGTTCAGCGTACGCTGCTCTAAATACGCACCGAACAGGAAGAGAAATGTGACAATTGCGGATTCTTCAAAGTTTCTTATGAAGAACGCACCGATAACTGCGATAGTGACCAACACGTCAATGCTGACCACCTTAACCCTTAATGCCTGATATGCCTGAATTGCAATGGGCATAACACCTAAAAGAGATGCAATCACCAGGGACCAGACAGCTATAGTCTCATTTTTGAAGCCAAGTTTGCTGGTGAAGGCAATAGCAATTAATATTGCACTCACTAATGCTATTTGGTTTTTCTTTCCGAGTATGAATCTTTGCATCCCATCACCTCCTTGCCTTACATTGCGGTTTTTACCCTAAGACGTTCATCTGATGATCAGTCTTTTTCCTGGTATGCCTGATCCAGCTCGCACAGCATGTTGTAAACTGCCTCATAGCTTTCACATACATCATCGGGAACGGTGTAGCTGTTTGTTATCTCACGAAGTTTGGCAAACTCCTCGTTTAAATCAGGTGTTTCGAAACCCGCTTTACTAATTTTCTCAGCCAATGCGTTGAATGCCGCATGGACATCGTGGAACTCGGGATGGCTTTTACCATGAACCTTGTCCACAATGGGCACATACTGACCGAGGGTTTTTAAATGCTTAGCTGCTGCATCATTGAATCTTTGCTTATTTGCCATTATATCTACCGTCCTCTCTTGATTTATTTTTGTTTTCCTGTGCTTAATATACCATGGTTTGATGAAGAATAATTTGATCTGGATCAAAAATGGAGTTAATAATAAAGGGAGCAGGTATTATGAAACCTTTTTGACCAGATTGATCAGACAAGGGGGAAAAGAAGCTGTAATTATAAATAGGGTCTTCTTATTCAAGCTGACCATCTGCAGCAATAGACGATAAGCATATTCACTGTAAGGGAGAACAAGATGAAGAAAAGAATCATTATCATCACAATCATCGCCATAATTGTCATAGTTACAGCGGTGAATCTATTTGGCAAAGACAGAACGAATGCTCAATTAGTCAGGATAACCAAAGCGGAGATGGGAGATATCCAATCCTGGCTTTCCACCAATGCACTTATCCAATCCAATGATGTAAAAAACTATTTTGGAACCTCTGGTCTCAAAGTGAAAAATATACATGTCGAAGTGGGGGATGCTGTAAAGAAGGGGGATATCATACTGGAGTATGATCTGTTTGATCTGGAAACGGCAGTGAAGCAGGCCGAAATACAGTATGAGAATGCGCTCCTCAACCTGGCAGACCTTATCAGTCAGAAAGAGCAGATCGAAGAAGACATGGCAGATCTGGAAGCCGAAATATTAAGACTTGATGGCAGCACAGATCCACAGGATCTGGCAACTTTACAGACCTTGATTCAAAAAAGGGATGCCATTCAAACCATATCCGATGAAAAAATAAAGCTGATGAATAACTCCGTAGAATTGGCCAAAATCGGGCTTGATTCCGCCAGATCAAGGCTTGATGAGGTTAAGGACGGGCTTGTTTCCGATATTGATGGAAGAATCACTGCCCTCAATGCTGAGGAGGGTGCTCCTCTTGGAATGACACAGCCGGCAGTTGTGATTCAAGATCTGAATAGTTTGAAGGGTGTTATTCAGCTTGGCAAGTATGATGCCGCAAAGATCCAGATCGGCCAAAGAGCCATTCTTGAGTATTCAAGCAATGTTTACGAAGGGATAGTGTCCTTTATAAGCCCTGCCGCATCAACCGATTTAACTGCTATGAATACCTATCTTAAGGCAGAGATAGATATTAAGAACCCTGATGCCTTGCTGAGGGTGAATTTTGACGTGGATGCGGACATTCTGGTTGGTGAGGTAAAGAATGTGCTCAAGATCCCGGTGGAATGCATCAAATATGACAAATCATACAACACCTCAGTTTTCGTCGTTGAAGACGGTATAGCGAATCTTACACAGGTAAGCCTTGGACTTCAGTCCGAATCGGAGGTTGAGGTTCTGGAAGGCTTACAACCGGGAGACAGGGTGGTAATTAATCCTTCCATGAACCTGACAGACGGTTCTCCTGTTGTGGTGGAAGGAGCAGAACAATGATACGCATTGAGAATGTCACCAAGGTATATGAAACCGGGGCTATCCAACTCACAGCCTTAAAAGGAGTATCCCTTCATATAGAGCCAGGAGAGTTTGTAGCGGTCATGGGCCCTTCAGGCTGCGGGAAATCCACATTGATGAACCTGCTGGGATGTCTGGACAAGATGACGTCAGGACGCTATATCCTAAACGGCAAAGATGTTTCCACGCTGAGTGGTAATGAGCTTGCGCGCATTCGGAACAGGGAGATCGGCTTTGTTTTTCAATCATTTAATCTGCTTCCCCGCATGACCATCCTTGAGAACGTGGAACTGCCCATGGTCTATGCTGGAATACCTGCAAGAGAAAGGCGTGAGAAAGCTCTTGAGGCTCTTTCAAAGGTTGATCTGTCCGAGAGAATAAAGCATCGCCCCAGCGAGATCTCGGGAGGACAGAAACAAAGAGTGGCCATAGCCAGGGCCATAGTCAACAATCCTTCCATTATACTTGCAGATGAACCAACAGGTAACCTGGATACCAGGGTTACCGAAGAAATCATGAGGATTATCCAAAACCTCAACGATGACGGTGTTACTATTCTGATGGTAACCCATGAGCCTGATGTGGCCAATTTCTCAAATAGAATAATACGTATGAAAGACGGTTTAATCATAGATGACTATATGGTGAAGAACCGTATTGTCTTATAGGGGGTGGGGGAATTGAATTTTTTAGAAAACGTAAAAATGGCACTGGGAAGCATTTGGTCCAATAAAATGCGTTCATTCCTCACCATGCTTGGTATCATCATTGGGATCAGCTCGGTTATCACTGTGGTCTCCCTGGGGCAGGGAGGGCAAAACACCATTACCGGAGAGTTCGAAAAGATCGGAACAAATACGGTTATCATCAGTGTAGATAGCAGCAAAGCCGATTGGAGCGACTATATCACTCTGGAAGACACCATCCAGCTCAAGGAAAAGATCCAATACATCCGATATGCCACACCGGTTGTCCAGGCGCAGGGATGGGCCAGTTCCAATATTGATTCTAAAATCGCTTTTATAACCGGTGCAAGCAGCGATGTTTTCTATATTGAGAACAGCGAACTCTTATATGGCCGGTTCTTCAATGATATTGAATATGAGGAAGGAAAAGCGGTAGCTGTAATTGACAGTTCAACTGCAAAGAGTCTCTTCAAGATGGAAGATGTTGTGGGAATGACTCTTGACATCGGCCCAAGAACAGCACAGAAAAGCGTTACTGTCGTAGGTGTTGTAAAAAGCGAGTACGATATGTTTTTGGATATGGCCGATGACATCGATATTCCCGCTGTTGTCTATATGCCTGCAACCACCGTAAGAGATCTTTTTCTGATGGATGGTACTGTATCACGTGTATTCGTTATGGCAGACAGTAAAGAGAATATCGAATCGGCAGGAAACCAGGCAAAGAACCTATTGGAAAACAGGCACGGGAATCGGGGCAGAGACGTATACAAGGCAGAGAGCCTGATGAAGCAGCTGGATCAGATCAATAACGTAGTTGGTATCTTTACAACCTTTGTTGCTGCTGTGGCCGCTATTTCCTTATTGGTGGGCGGCGTTGGGGTAATGAACATCATGCTTGTTTCAGTGACCGAACGTACCCGTGAGATCGGCATAAGAAAGGCTATCGGTGCCAGAACAGGCCATATTCTGTTTCAGTTTCTTACCGAATCAGTGATCATTTCCTGTATAGGTGGTATTCTTGGTCTGTTATTCGGTATTATGGGTGCCTTTGGCCTTGGACAAATAGCGGGAATTACGCCATATCTTTCCCCAGGCACCATCATCATTGCAATTCTCTTCTCATCAGCTGTTGGGATTTTCTTCGGCATATATCCTGCCAGAAAGGCAGCAATGCTTGATCCGATTGAAGCCTTAAGATATGAATAATTAATATAAACTATATGAACAAAGGGCTGTATATACAGCCCTTTTTATGTCGGAATGCCTTTCTATAGGGATTCTGACCTGTCAAATATTAGTGTTATTATATGGGAAAATGCTTCTTTAAAGCCTTTGCTATTTTTTGTTAGTTTGTTAGTATTATTATATTGAGGAATAATATTTTCTGCTTTTGCGCCCAAAATTTTAGTAAAGAGAGAGGGTTTCAAGAAATGAAAGAGAAAAACACCGTTATGAAAAAGATAGTGGGAAATATGTCCCGGGTCATTGTAGGCAAGGAGGGATCGGCGAGATTAATGGTGATAGCCCTTGCTTCTTCCGGTCATGTCCTCATTGAGGATGTTCCTGGTATAGGAAAGACAACCATGGCGAACACAATGGCAAAGTCGGTTGGTTTATCCTTCAACAGGATCCAGTTTACCCCCGATATTCTGCCTTCGGACATTACGGGATTCACAATATTCAACCAAAAGACAGGTGAGTTCGAATACAGAAGCGGGAATATCATGAGCAATGTTATCCTTGCTGATGAGATCAACAGAACCTCTCCCAAAACCCAGGCCAGTATGCTGGAGGTAATGGAGGAAAAGCAGGTTACGGTTGACGGGAAAACCTACAAGGTGCCAAATCCTTTCATGGTCATCGCCACACAAAACCCTGTTGAATATATGGGAACCTATCCCTTGCCTGAGGCACAGATGGACAGGTTCATGATGAAGATTTCCATGGGATATCCATCACGCTCCGAGGAGGTGGAGATCCTTTACAGATTCCAGGAATCAAGTCCCATCAGAGAGCTGACCCCGGTGGTTACCAGCGAGGAGCTTTTGGATCTGCAGCAACAGGCGAGAGAAGTTAGGATGGATCAAAGCCTTGCCGGATACATAGTAGATCTGATTACCGCAACCAGAAGGCACGAGCATGTCATGCTTGGCTGCAGCCCCAGAGCCTCCATCAGTCTCTTCAGGGCATCACAGGCCGCTGCCCTGTACGAAGGCAGGGATTATGTGATCCCGGAAGACATCAGGGATCTGGCCGTGCACGTTCTCAGCCACAGACTTGTGCTGAAGCAGGAAGCCAAGATAAAGCGCATAACTAATGAGAGCATCATCTCCGAGATCATAGAGGATCAGAAAATACCTGTGAGCATTAAATAGCACATAAGGGTATGAACCCTGATTCGATTACGATCTTGAAACGGAGGACGGCTTCCTATGGCAAAAAAGCATGATCCGGATTACCTGCCCCATCAATCGAGGTACCGCAAGCGAAACATTGTCCGATATATTCTTCTTCTTTTTGGCAGCCTCGTGTATGCCTATTTTTATGGAGGAATTTTTCCATATACCTTACTGTATCTGATGCTGGCATTGCCCGTCATATCGGCAATACATATGGCCATTGTCTGCTTCTTTTTTAGAATGAGTGAGCGGGTAGGTGAGCGTACCTTTGTTAAGGGTGAATGTGCCACCTACCATCTGATCCTTCAGAATGCATCCTTTCTTCACATGCCTTACATCACCGTACATATGCAAATGGAGGGTCGATTCATACTTAAAGACCTCAAGAGCGTGCACCTGTCACTTTTACCCTTCAGCTCCCGTGAATTCAAATACAGGATGCCCCTATATTTCAGAGGACGTTATGATATCGGAGTAAACTATATTGAGATTCAGGATCTTTTGGGATTAGTCAGTATCAGGCTGAATCCCTTTGAAAAAAAGAGCATTCTGGTAAAGCCCAGGATTATTGAACAGAGCGAGAAAAGCATATCGGTGGCAAGGGTTTCGGAGGGTGAGATCGCTTCAGGGTTTCACGAATCCGGAAACAACGAGATCAAGGACATCAGGGAATATGTCTATGGTGACAGCTTCAGAAAGATCCACTGGAAGCTCACATCCAAGCTCTCAAAAACCATGGTCAAGGATACCCGGAATGAACTGGATAATGATATTATGATGATTCTGAATCTGAACAAATCAGGTCTGGTGGACGAAGAATCCCTTATCAAGGAAGATTGCGTTATAGAGGAAATGGTATCTGGAATCTATTATCTTTTGCGGAGGAACATCCCTGTAAAGCTCTGCTTTTTCAAGGAAAGGCCCCATACATTCCGCGCCTCATCCATCAATGAATTTAATGGACTTTACCAGATTCTTTCCGAAGTAAAGTTTTCCGGAGATGACGACTTTGAGAACATCTACCACTACTTCATCGATACTGAGCAGAACAGCAAGCTAGTTTATGTCTATACCGTCAATCTTGACGCAAGCATGATTGATGCATCACACAAGATCAGGAATAAAGGCTTCGATATAGAACTCTACTACGTAGACATTTCGGGTATTGATGATGATGATATTGAAGCGAAGAATGACCTTGCTGACCTTTTGCTAAAGAGCAATATCAGGGGCTATCTGCTGACACCTCGCACAGTGGAGATCAAGGGTGGGAAGGAAGAGGTACAGATTGCCAGAGGAAAGGAAAAGGCCAGGGTAAGACCGAAAACAGAAGAAAAGGAAAAGGTGAAAGCATATGAAAAACAGGCTTGATAAAATCTTTATCTATTTCATAGGTTATCTCTATATGCTGGTTATGCTTTTTCTCGCCTCAACCGTGTTCAATGGCCAAGTGCCTTTTTCCACACTGCTCCTTATTGCAACAGCGGTATATCCGGTCATCAACCTGCTGCTCATATTCAGAATCAGCCGGATTGTTTCCATCCTGGTATTGGGCGGCAGTGCCATAGCTGCTTTTGTACTGTACCTGACAGGAACTGGCGGCTTTATTGCAGTTCAGGTGGCAAATATTATCGAAATATTTGAAAGAATCTTCTATTATCAAGAAATAATCATCACCGAACAATTAGTAACTTCCGCAATGATTCTTATCATTCTGACTGCCGTACTGTTATCAGTCATGATATATCTGCTATTTAACCGCTTCTTCAGAATGTTCCTTTTAACCGGCGCCATAATTGCTATGCATATAGGTATCTGGGCGCTCACAGGAAATGAGAACAAAACCCTGCTGGCCTTTACTTGCCTGCTGACAGCCATATCCTACTTCAGACATGTTTATGAAAAGAAGGTCAAACAGGGTTTGATAACCGGAAAACCGGTATCTGGCAGCCTTATGCTATTTACCATTCCAGCGGTCATCATTCCGGTCATGATAGTCATGTCCATTCCAAAAAGTGATTACCCCATACAATGGCCATGGCTTGACCGAAAGGTGAATCAGGCATTACGATATCTGGAGCAAAGATTCGGTCACACCGATGTGGAGTTTTTCACCCTGTCTGTCACCGGATTCAGTGGCTCATCCAACAGGCTGGGAGGACCGGTAAGACCGAACCATACTGTGATGATGGATGTAAGGGGGGATAAAAGAACCTATCTTCGCGGCGCTGCCTATTCCTGGTATGGTAATAACATGTGGCATCAAAACTCCCATGATCAGGAAAACGTCATGGAGGTTGAAAACACATTGTTGGAAAACAGGATCGGATGGGCTCATATCCCCGTCGACCAACTGTATCCTCAGGTGGAGGGCAACGATAAGGAACTCTTAAATAATCTGGTAACAGGGAAAACGAATCCTTTTCTGTTTCCTACTTTTTCGCTCGAAATCAGACACCGTAATTTATCCACTAAAACAGTGTTTACCCCGCTTCTTACAATTCTTCCCGTAACCAGCAGCGATGGGGGAAACCTGATGGTGGAACAGAACACCCACGGCATTATCAACAATGAGAGTAAGCTGTCCATGGGTTCCCGATATACCGTATACTACTCACAGCCCATGTATGGAGCACCAATGCTGAAAAGAGCGCTTTGTTTTAGCTACGGCAATCTGTATCAGGATGCGCTGAACGAGCTTATGAGACAACGGAATGAAATGATGGATAAGGATCTGTCATCACAAAGCCCGCTTCTGAAAGAAATTGACAGAAATATCGAGACGCTGGAGATCCTTTTGGATCGCTCAAGGGAGATTACAAAAGAGTATACCGTGCTCAGCGAGAATACTCCGGAACGTGTTATAAATCTTGCAAAAACAATTATCTCCGACTGCAACAATAATTATGAAAAGGTTATTGCCATCGAGGAGTATCTGAAGAATAACTATGAATATACCTTGAACCCAAGCCGTGTGCCTGAGGGAAAAGATTTTGTGGATTGGTTCCTGTTTGAAGATAAGAGGGGATACTGTACCTATTATGCCACCTCAATGGCTGTCATGCTCAGATCTGTGGGAATTCCGGCCCGGTATGTGGAAGGGTTTGTGATGCCCGAAAAGCATCATGACAGTGTTTATACCATAACCAGCCGTCATGCCCATGCATGGGTGGAGGTTTATTTTCAAGGGTTTGGATGGCTTACATTTGAACCCACACCAATCTATGCCGATGTGATGCAATACCTGCCGTCTGCTGATAATGTCCGACGAGTAGGCGAAAATACCGAGGATCTTGAGGCATTGATGAAGCGTTACGCCGATATGTACGGCAAGTCTACTTTTGATCTGCCAACAGAACCAATAGGAGAAGCTCCTTCCATAGATTTAACTCCCTATGTGAAATACATACCCTTAGTTATTGCAGGTTTGATCTTTGGTATGATTATCATAAATCTGATGGCTATACTCATCGATAATCTGCTTCTTATGGGGATAAATAACAAAAAGAAGGTAATGAGACAGTTTCAGACCATGCTCATTTGGCTGCAACACTCAGGTTATACTATCAAGACCGGTGAATCGGTTTTGGAATTTGGGCGGCGTGTAGACAAAAGCTTTGTATTAGCTCCATATACCTTTACTGAGGCTTCCGAGGTCTATTGCCGACTCAGATATGGTGACAAGGAGGTGAGTGAAGAAGATCTTCTTGTTATTGAAACCACCGCAAAAGAATTAAAGAGAAGTATACTCAAAGATTTTGGTATTCGAAGATTCATACCCTTAAGGCGAATACTGTACCGAATTTAACCGCAATTATGACCTAATCATGTAGCCTGTACATATTAACACGTACTAATTTATTAATATTTTCCCGTT
>JAAYTP010000108.1 GCA_012518025.1 Clostridiaceae bacterium | reverse complement strand
CCCAATTGGATCTGCTTCTGGAAAATGTGGAGAAGACCATTGAGGCGTGTGGAGGGAGAATTGTCATGAGTGATCAGGATAAGTTTAAAGGCTTTAAGCAAAAGATGGTCGAGGGTAATGAGAGAAGATACGGTAGGGAAGCACGTGAAAAATACGGCGACCAGGCCGTGGATAAATCAAACCTCAAGCTTTTGAACATGACAAAGGAACAGTATGAGGATTTGGAATCCCTCACCAGGGAACTGACTGAGGTCCTGAGTGCCGCTTTCAAAACAGGCGATCCTGCGGGCGAACTTGCTCAGAAGGCCGCGGATCTGCACCGGCAATGGCTGAGCTTTTACTGGGACGACTATTCCAAGGAAGCCCATGCGGGCGTGGCACAGCTATATGTAGATGATGAGAGATTCACAGCCTATTATGACAAGGAACAGCCAGGAACGGCTGCCTTCTTGAGGGATGCTATTCTAATCTACACAGGATTCAAGGAATAACCCACCTTGACAACGTGGGCATTTTACCAAATATTCTTTTTTTAGTCCTATGCAAGTTGCATTGTGATAGATGGGGTTTGGGTGATAAACAGTGAAGGAGCATGGCAGATCGCCATGCTCCTGTGCTTTCATTTGATCTTATGAGTCTACCTGTCCATTGCCGTAAGGCTTTATGCCGCATCGGCTTATTACTGAACCTTTTGCTCACCACTAATCTTGCTGTCATCATCCATGGTAAAGCTGTTCTTGATCTCCTCTGAAGCAAAATAGACATTACCCTCAACCGTGGTGTCCACCAACTGGAAGTTGGGTGCGTTCACATAGAGATCACCCTTGAAGGTCCCATGCTGTATACTGGCATTGGGGCTGTTGATGGTCAGCTTTGGAATGGTAAGGGTGTATCTGGCCGTGATATTGCGGTTGCTGTCCTGCTCATAGAGAGCTATCTTTCTTTGGAGAATATCATTGCCATTGTCGTCCTTTCTGCCATTGGAGAACTCACCATCAAGGACGAGTTCTTTATCAAAGGTCAGGTCGTTAAGAAGGCAAATGATCCAGACACCATCTTTGCTGATGGCATGTTCGAAACCTGCCTCATCGGTTACCATTGATGGGGTTGAATAGGCATCCGGACTGGAAGTGCCGGTATTGGCAGGCGGGGTTGTCGTATTCGGAGCAGGCTCTGCGCCGCAACCTGCCAAAACAAATACTGTTAATACAAGAATAAGGAATACATATCTATGTTTCATCTTGGAATCCTCCCTCTTGAGATAATAAATTATATTTTATATTACCCACTTTTCCGATGATTATAATCAGAATTATAGGATACACTAAGAATTTGCACAATAGAGACTGGTATGATATGGAATAGTGTACACCAGCCATTACAGGGATATTATATGTTTTGGTAGGTCATCTTAACATGTAGTAGGCTGTCATATATTTGCCGAAAAGGCTCTTATAAGGTAAAATAATGTCATGCTGGATTGGCATATACTCATTTCGGGTATATGAAAGCTGGATAGTATTGTATGCACAAGGAGGTATTCGTATGGCTATTAAGGTATACTCAACACCCACATGTCCGTGGTGTATCAAGGCAAAGGATTATCTTACATCAAAGAATATAGCTTTTGAAGATATTGACGTATCAAAGGACCGGCAGGGTGCCATGGAGATGATCCAAAAATCCGGTCAAAGGGGAGTTCCCGTTCTTGATATCGACGGGCAGATTGTTATAGGCTTTGATCAGAAGAAGATCGATGGACTTATTAATCCGTAGTGTTTGAAGCATCAAATATTACATTCTTATGCTAAGGAGGTGGGTCAGATGCCAGAAGTAAAAAAGCTTTCTGCTTCCATGCAGGATTATCTGGAGGCAATTTTGGAGCTTGAGGAAAGCGAGGATACGGTCCGGGTAACCGATATTGCCAATAAGCTTCAGATTGCCAAGGCCAGTGTTAATCAGACTATAAACAAGTTTAAAAAGAAGGGTCTTGTAAGGCAGCAGATATATGGGCCTGTGGAATTAACCAGGGAAGGACGCTATCTGGCTGAAAAGATCAGGCAGACCCATCTGAAGATCAAACAATTCCTCATTGAGGTGTTGGAAGTGGAACCTGAAATTGCAGAAGAAGATGCATGCCGGATGGAGCATGCCGTAAGTGCGCATACCATGGAACGTCTGACTGATTTTTTGAGTAGTTATGGTGATTCGAAAGATCAGGGTCAGGCTTCTGAAGACAAATAATGTCCTTTTTTTCTTCAAAATGTTAGGGTAAACTAATCAATATACAATAAAATGCTGCAACTACGATGGAGGATTGATTTTTATGGGGGAGAACAATGTACTGTTTGCATTGGGGCTTTCATTATTCGCAGGACTGTCCACAGGCCTTGGTGGGCTTTTTGTATTGCTTTTCAAGAAAACCAACGCCAAATACCTGTCGGTAGCATTGGGTTTTTCGGCAGGGGTCATGATCTTTGTTTCATTTGTTGAGATATATCCTGAAGCGAGGTCTCATCTTGCTGCAAGCATGGGTGAGGCCTTGGGTGATTGGATAGTTCTACTGTCATTCTTTGCTGGGATTCTTCTGATAGCCCTTATTGACAAGCTGGTACCGGAGTATGAGAACCCCCACGAAGTACGAAAGATCGAGGAAGTCCATGAGTACTGCAAGAATACAAAAAACGACAGATTGATGAGAACAGGAGTTATGACCGCTCTTGCCATCTCAATTCATAATTTCCCCGAAGGCCTCGCAACTTTTATTTCCGGGGTTGACTCAAGGGCTACGGGCATAGTCATCGCCGTTGCGGTAGCTATTCACAATATTCCTGAGGGGATTGCCCTTTCTTTTCCTGTATATTGCGCTACCGGAAGCCGCAAGAAAGCATTTCTTCTCTCCCTGCTGTCAGGATTGGCCGAACCTCTCGGAGCCGTGCTTGCCTGGCTGGTACTGGCACCTTTCATCAATGATACGGTCTATGGCATTATCTTTGCGGCAGTAGCAGGTATCATGGTATATATTTCATTCGATGAGCTCTTGCCTACGGCCAGAGAATATGGAGAACATCATCTTTCCATATTAGGTCTTACAGGAGGCATGGCAGTTATGGGGATAAGCCTGCTCATTCTTTAATCCGATTTCTACCACATGTGGCTTTACATGTCCGGGCACTTACCCGTATGTTTGATAAGGTACCATATGGTATAATTGGAATAGTACAGAACTTAAAATTAGGGGGATCACTATGGAAAAACAGATTAAAGAAATCGTTGATTGTCTTACTCTGCAAGAAAAAGCTTCCCTCTGTTCGGGTAAAGATTTTTGGTATACCGTGGACATAGACAGGGTAGACTTGCCGTCGGTCCTTCTCGCCGATGGTCCCCATGGATTAAGAAAGCAAAAGCAATCCAAGGACTTTTCGGGCGGGAGCTATGAGGCGACCTGTTTCCCTACGGCATCCTGTCTGGCCTCCTCATGGGACAGGGATCTGGTGCACCAGGTAGGTGAAGCGCTGGGTGAAGAGAGCTTGCAGCAAGATTTGGGAGTGCTGCTGGGCCCCGGTTCCAATATCAAGCGCTCACCCCTGTGCGGCCGTAATTTTGAGTATTTTTCTGAGGATCCCATCCTCTCAGGTGAACTGGCAAGTGCCATGATCCAGGGGGTTCAATCCAAGGGAGTGGGCACCTCGCTGAAGCACTATGCCGCAAACAATCAGGAAAGCAATCGCATGACCATTGATGCCTTTGTCGATGAAAGGGCCATGCGGGAGATCTATCTTGCCGGATTTGAAAGAGCGGTGAAGAAGGCAAGCCCGCAAACTGTCATGTGTGCCTACAACAGGGTCAACGGAACCTATGCCAGCGAAAGCCGCCTGCTTCTGACCGAGATCCTCAGGGATGAATGGGGATTTGACGGAGTTGTTGTGTCGGACTGGGGCGCTGTCAGCAACAGGGTGGCTGCCCTTAAGGCAGGGCTTGATCTGGAGATGCCCGGATCTTCCACCGAAAACGATCAGACAATTGTGGATGCCGTTAAATCGGGGGAGTTGGATGAATCGGTTCTGGATGAAGCCGTGGCAAGGCTCTTAAAACTCATCCTAAAGTATAAAGCCAACAGGGCGGAGAACTATCGTTTTGACAAGGATGCCCATCACGAGCTGGCCATCAGAGCCGCAACCGAAGGCGCCGTCCTGCTAAAGAACCAGGATGAAATTCTGCCTCTTAAAAAGGGAACGCGTATCGCATTAATAGGTGAATTTGCAAAGAAACCTCGTTACCAGGGTGCGGGAAGCTCACTGGTGAATCCATGGAGGCTTGACAATGCCCATGACATGGGGATGCAGCTTCATGACCCTTCAGCCATCACCTATTCCAGGGGTTATGATATAGGATCGGATCAGCCCAACAGGGAGCTCATAGAAGAGGCTTGCAATGCAGCCAAGTCAGCGGATGTGGCAGTTATCATGGCAGGGCTTACCGATGACTATGAGTCAGAAGGATTTGACAGAACCCATATGAAGATGCCTCCGTCTCACAACCAACTCATCCAGGAAGTTGCGAAGGCTAATCCTAATGTGGTGGTCGTCCTGTGCAATGGCGCGCCTGTCGAAATGCCCTGGATAGACGATGTTAAGGCTGTTTTAGAGCTCTACCTTTCCGGACAGGGGGGAGGCTCAGCCATGTGGCGGCTTCTGTATGGGGATGCCAATCCATGCGGGAAACTGGCCGAGTCCTTCCCAAAGAAGCTGGAGGATTGTCCGTCAACAGCCTGGTTCCCCATGGGACCTAAGGGTGTTGAGTACCGGGAGAGCATCTATGTGGGCTATCGCTTTTATGACAAGGCCAATGTAGAACCGCTGTTCCCATTTGGACACGGCCTTTCCTATACGCAATTTGAGTACAGTGATCTGGTTCTGGACTCGGATAAAATAACTGACAGTGATATCCTGAATATCAGCTTCAAGATCAAAAATACCGGTGCATTTGCCGGGAAGGAGATCGCCCAGGTCTATGTCAGGGATATTGAAAGTACAGTTTTCAGACCCGACAAGGAACTGAAGGAGTTTGCCAAAATCAGCCTTGAGCCGGGAGAGGAGAAGGAGGTAAGCTTCCAGCTTGATAAAAGAGCCTTTTCCTTCTACGATACCCATTCAAAAGATTGGAGGGTGGAGTCCGGCCAATTCGAGATCCTGGTGGGCTCATCTTCCAGGGATATAAGGCTTAAGGCACAGCTGCGGGTTGAAGCAGTGGATGAGTCGGATCCCAGGGTCTGGGACAAGAAAGATGTTTTACCCTCATATTATGATCCGAAACCGGGCTGCGAAATTCCAAAGGATGAGTTTGACGCCCTTTATGGAAAGCCCGTTGTCCATCCGCCGGTTCACCGGAAAGGGACATTTACACCTGATTCCACCATAAGTGAGGTCAGGCAGGTGTTTGCGGGCAGGGTCTTCTGGAGGATTCTGATGAGGGCGAATCGAAAAATCAACAGGGAGCTGGATGAAAAGACCCTGCGTATGATGATGAGTTCCATCACTGATACACCGCTTCGACAACTCAATCAAAACAGCGGTGGCAGGATCAGCCATAAAACGATCAGCGGGCTGGTTCTCATATTCAACGGAAAGCTGTTTAAGGGCTTAACAAGAATATTATCCCGTTAGAAAAGGAGAGGATGCTGGCAACAACAGGCTGAATATTGGAATCCGGTGAAGGCCAAATTAGAAAGTGCACAACTATAATTGGCTACAAGGAGCAATAAACAAAGAGGGATTACTTCTTGAAAACCGGAGAAACCAACCAACCGCCAAATATCATATACAGGGCACCTGTTGTATTCTTAATCCTTTTTATGTCCAGCATCCTGTCTGTCTCCCTTTTCAAACGGGCGGTGTACTGTGGTTACAAGCATGGAGACAATCCTGTATGGATACGACAGAACACTTTGCTTCTGATTATCACTGTCGGATTGCTTTTTTGTATTTCCATAGCCATATACAAACTGGGTACCAGAATGAACCACATGGAAAGAAGATTTGCGGCAGGGAATATCCTCTATCTTTCTCTTGCAGTTCAGGTACTGTATATCCTGCTGTTTCCCGCGGAGCAGTTTGCCGATCAGAGTACCGTCAACAAGATAGCCCAGGATCTGATGGATGGAAACTTCAGCGCATTTCAAAGAGGAGGTTACCTCTATCAATACCCCAACAATATTGGGATAACGCTGATATTGTCACTGTTTTACAGGCTCTTTCCCCAATCCATGCTGGTGCCCAAGCTCTTAAATGCCATATTCTCCACCGTAACATCCTTTCTGATCATGAGGATATATGAGGAGTCAAACCCCGGCAGAAGAGGCAGGAGCTATGGAATTCTGATGTTTTCGGGGTTTTTCCTGCCCATGATCCTTCTAAACAATCTAGTCTATAACGATATATATGCCACTACCTTTTTTACTGGTGCTGTCTATTATGCCATCAGGTTCTCCAAATCTAAAAAGTGGAGCCATGTACTTTCGAGCGGCCTTTTCATTTCCCTTGGCAATTTCTTAAGGCAGCTTGGCCCGATATTCCTGATTGCTGTGATCATCTTTCTGTTTCTTAAGAGGGCAAAGCCCATTAAAATCCTTGTGTTCTTCGGGATGGTGGTAATACTGATCCGGCTTCCTCTGGTATGGGTCAATAATTGGCTCTTCCGTGAAGAAAAGATCATGGAGCCCCTTGGTATGAATTCTGTTCCCATACACATGTGGATCCACATGGGCATGAACGAGGGCAGATTTGGCTATTGGGATAACAGCTTTTCCTATAATATTTATTTGCGCGAAGGTCAGCAGAACAAGGAGAAAAGTGCGCAGATATATACTGAACTGATCAAAAAGAACCTTAGAGGAGAGAGATTGCTGATAACAGCGAAGGTCTATACGAAGAAGAATTTATGGCTATGGACAGAGGGGACATATCAGGCCGAGTACTATGGCATCGGCAGTTGGGGATATTTATATCCCACCTTCGCTTCCAGGTTTTTTGAGAATAATACTACAGCAAGGGACTGGGTGAGATGGATCATGCACGCTGTGAATTATCTTATGCTGTTTTTGGCGCTCTATGGTCTGGGCTCATCTATGAGGGCGAAGAAGACCTACCCCCTCATCCTGCCGGCCATCATCCTTCTTGGCTTTATCGGTTTCTATACCCTCTGGGAAATCAAGCCCCGCTATATCTACCCCGCCTACCCCTATTTGATGCTGATGTTCTATTACGGTCTGAGCAATATGTCGAGTCGTTTTTTTAAGAATATCAGGCATTCGGAAGATCCTGTCCTGTCCATGGAAGAACAGCTCGGTCGCGGATGGGAATAGTATTGAGACCATGCCCATCAATCGGTTTGGAAGGTTAAGTAAGCAGAGAACACCTCTATTCAGATTCAACGATCAAATCGATGCCAAGTCTTAGGACTTCCTCGCCCATCGGTCCCTCAAAACCAGCCACGACATATCCGTCCTTATCAATGAACAGGGTGCTGGGGATGTATCGAACACCGTAAGAATAGGCGGCTTCCTGTTTGGTATCGTACAGAACCTTGAAAGTGAACCCTTTCTCCTCCACATACTTCTTGCCCTTTTCCATGGTTTCCCGAAAGCCATCAACAAGGTTCACCATTAAGAACACCAATTCATCCTCGGAATACTCCTGGGAAACCTTATCGAATATGGGTATCTCCGACTGGCACTGACCGCACCAGCTGGCCCAGAAATTGAGAACCACGGGGGTTCCCTTATAATCATGGAGATTTACTTCATTCCCATCCCCGTCCAAGGCTGTAAAATCAGGAGCCTCTAACTTTGGTTCTTCAGAAGGAGCGGAATCCGGGCCGGTATTGCTCCCATCTTCCTGATCCACTTTCCGGGGAGCTTCCTGAACGGGAGTATTCAGCGGATTTTTGACCTCATACCTTTCTGACAGATTGTTATAGATGATTCCAGCTGCAATCATAACTATCACGAATGCTGCTAGGGCAATTATTGTTTTTGTGCTATATTTCATGATGTTCCTCCTTTAGTTCATGGTGTGCAGATTGACTGATGCCCATGCTGCAAAGACGTTGGAAAAACTAAATTCCGCCGTCATGCCGGGGTGAAATAGGCCAGCAGCCTGTTGAACATCCCCATCATCATGGACAGTCCCACCAGCACAAGCAATAAGCCGGAAATAATACTGATGACCTTGTGATGACGCTTGAGAAAATCAAAGGCCCCTTTCATACTGTCAAGCAGCCAGGCAGATATGATAAAGGGTATACCCAGCCCAAGGGAAAATGACAATAGCATGATAACTCCCTTCACAGCATTCTGGGAGGTGGCTGCAAGCATGAGGGCTGAACCCAGAAATGCGCCAACACAGGGGGACCAGCTTATAGAGAAGATGATTCCGAATAATACCGAGGAGGAGAAACCCGGATTTTTGGGTTTGTGTCCGAAACCTGAGGTTTTGTTTATGAATGGAATCCTCAGTATGCCGAGAAAGTTCAGCCCGAACAGCACAATAATGGCACCGGCCACCAGATTGATCTGAAGGGTATATTTCCTGAGAAAATGCCCGAAGGTTCCTGCAAATGCTCCCAGGATGACGAACACCAGTGAAAAACCGAGCACAAACCCGAGGGCGTTCAGCATGGTCCGCTTTTTGCTGTCCTGCCCTCCTGCAAAGTAGGATATATAGATGGGCAGCATGGGCAGCAAGCAGGGAGACACAAATGTAATAACTCCTTCAAGCATGGCAAGAATATAATCCATAGTCCACTCCTCATGTCAGTATGATTGTTAAGTATTATACTGGATTTTCCTTTGCCCGGCTGTGACCAAGTCACAATGGGGCGGTGTCTGAAGTCAAGTATTGTTATGATATAATAAGTATCCATAAGCTATATGGCTGCCGACTGCCGAAAAGGCCGTAATATTGGGAGGAACATGATCATGAAAATATGGGATATTTCCATGAGTATTCGCCCGGAAATGACCGTTTACAAGAACAGGGATGAGAACAGACCCGTGTTCACTGTTGCCCGTGACCATACCAGTGGTTCCGCTTACGAAACCAGGGTAACGCTAAACCTGCATACCGGAACCCATGTTGATGCGCCGCTTCACATCATGGAAAATGGGGGCACTATCGAGAAGATGGAGCTTAAGAGGCTGATTACCAGGTGCCGTGTTCTGGATCTGAGCCATGTAGAAGACAGGATCACCCAGCAGGATCTTGTCAGCCAAAGAATAGATGCCAATGATTTTCTAATTCTGAAAACCCGTAATTCCCAAGCAGATGCCTTTGACTATGGCTTTGTTTTCCTTGACGAGTCGGGAGCCCGCTATCTCAGGGATAAAAAGATCAAGGGTGTGGGCATCGATTCTCTGGGTGTTGAGAGGGATCAGCCCGGGCATCCGACACACAGACTCCTGATGGGAGCCGGCATCATCATCCTGGAGGGGCTTCGTCTGGCTCAGGTAAGTGTGGGCGAATACACCCTTATCGCACTGCCTCTGAAACTCGAAGGGGTGGAAGCAAGCCCGGTACGGGCTGTTCTGATTCAGCCGCCCATTGTTTGACCCTCCGTCTGATGCTTGCAAGCTACGCAATGTAGCATTAGGGACGGTGCAACGATGGGGACGGTAACCCCAGCATCATTTTAGTCCATTGATGTATTTCTCCACCATAACACCTGCGATGGTGCCATCACCCACTGCTGTTGATATCTGGCGCACCTCCTTTTCACGGACATCCCCGGCGGCGAAAACACCCGGGATGTTTGTGGCCATGTTCTCGTCGGTTACGATATAACCATAATCTGAAAGCTGAAGCCATGGGCTGAAGAGTTTTGTATTTGGCAGGGATCCGATATAGACAAAGACGCCATCAACCTTCATCTGTGAAGTGCTGCCCGTCTTTGTGTTTTCCAGAACAACGCCCTCTACAAAGTTTTCGCCTATAACCTTCTTTACAGTGGTGTTATGGACTATCTCGATTTGCGAGCTCTTTTTTGCATCTTCAATTGATGATTTTGAAGCCTTTGCGGTATCGGAACGGATCACAATGGTCACTTTCCGGGCATACCTGGTTAAGAACAAGGCTTCCTCAAATGCCGATACGCCTCCTCCCACCACAATCAGATCCGAATCCTGATAAAAAGCGCCGTCGCAGGTAGCACAATAATGGATGCCCCGGCCTCTGAATTCACGCTCCTCCTCAACGGGGAGCTTTTTTGGTTCTGAGCCCGTTGCTATGATCACAGCTTTGGCATAGTAATCATTTTCTTTTGTCCTGACATATTTTTCAAAACCTTCAAGCCTTATTTCCTCAATCTCCTGCAAATCGTCAATCCGGGCTCCGAAGTCCAGAGCCTGCTTGTTCATATTTCCCACCAGATCAAGGCCGCGGATTACCCCGTTTGTCCCGGGATAGTTTGCCACCTGATATGTGGTGGCCACCTGTCCTCCCGGGATTCCGGAATCCAGCACAACGGTGAAAAGTCTGCTTCTTGCGGCATAAATAGCAGCAGTTAATCCGGCCGGCCCTGCCCCAATTATGAGAACATCGCAATGTATAGTGGATCTTTCTGCAAGGGGGCAAGCTCTGGAACCGAGTTTTTCCACCGCCTCCCTGAATTCGGCATAGCTGATATACCCGGTTAAACGCTGGCATACTTCTTTTCCGTCATTGAAGAACAATAGAGTTGGACTGGATTTAACCCCATATTGCTCGGCCAACTGACGGTTATGAGGTCTGAAGATCCTGATAAAACGGACCGATCCCTTTACAGCGGATACCTTCTCAAAAATACTGTCAAAGATCAGGCAGGGCAGACAGTTATCGGAATAGAAATAAACCACAACCGGCTCAGGGGATTTCAGCACCTGCTGTTCAAAGTGATGGCTGTCAACGACCATTAAATCCTTCATCACACAACACCTCCAGCTCCTATTGTTCATAGATACTATTTTACCACCAGATAATTAAAAGCACACATATGTACTTGTATAGGGTATTTCCGTAGAAAGCAGGCCCTTTGGATTATGAGCAAGGGCTTGGTTGAAATAGATACTAGGCATGTTATAATGTGGTAGAAGAATAAACCATGGAGGTGACCGTACTTGGATGATATTAAGAATTTGTGGGAACAATTTACGGAAATCTTCACCTACACTTTCCTGCATGTAGAAATCTGGAGGCTTGTGGTTGCATGTGTCATTATTGTATTCAGCTTCTTCATGCGCAAATTTTTCGTAAATCTGATTCTTTCCCTTCTGAGGAAAGTAACCCAGAAAACTAAAACCACGCTGGACGATGAGCTTATTTTGGCTATCGACCCACCGGCCAGGCTTTTGGTTATTGCCTTAGGCTTTTCGATCGCCTTCGGACTCATTGGCATTCCTATTCACGCTGAATCCTTTGCCGGCCATGTTCTGCGTTCCGCAGTTGCCTTTACAATATTCTGGGCTCTTTACAGGGCTGGAGACATATTGGCAAAGCTCTTTGAAAGGGTTGCCAAAAGGACGCGTACCACGCTGGATGATATATTGATTCCTTATATTACAAAGGGAATCAAGGTGATAGTCATCATCATCGGGATAAGTGTGATCGCCAAGGAGTGGAATTATGACCTTGGAGCGCTTCTGACAGGTCTTGGTCTCGGCGGCCTTGCCTTTGCTCTGGCAGCACAGGAAACAGTGGCCAACTTCTTTGGCGGTCTGACCATTATGGTGGATAAACCCTTTCAGATCGGCGACTGGATTCAGACCCCTGATGTTGAAGGCACGGTTGAAGACATAGGATTCAGAAGCACCCGTGTCCGTACATTTGCTCATGCACTGGTAACAGTACCCAACTCCGGGCTGGCCAAGTCCAATATAACTAATTGGTCCAGGATGGGGAAGAGGAGGATCACCTTCAGAATGAGCCTAACATTTGCAACAAGTGCCCAACAGATGGAGACTGCGGTTGCCAGGATAAGGGATATGCTGGAAGGCCATCCCGATATACATCCCGACACCATCTTTGTGTTTTTCGATGGTTTCAGCGAAAACGGACCCGAACTATTCCTGTATTTCTTCACTAAAACCACCATTTGGAAGGAATACCTTAAGGTTAAGGAGGATGTCAACCTGAAGCTGATGCATATTCTGGACGATTTGGGAGTGAAGGTGGCATACCCGTCCATGAGCATTTATATGGAAAATCAGCATTGCAAAAGCGAGTGATAGGAGAGGACATGTTCCGGATATTATATGAACGGAGGTTAGAGGGTTATGGATGTGTTAGAAGCCCTGTTCACCCGCAGGAGCATAAGAAGATATACAGGAGAGCCCATCAGCGAAGAGGATCTTAGGCTTTTGCTGAAAGCCGGCTTTCAGCCCTGCCTGCTGCACCTATCCCCAAAGAACTCCGGAATAATTGAAAGGAGAAAACTATGGCTGATTGGAATGCATCCCAGTATTTGAAGTTTGGGAGGCAGAGAACACAACCCTGCTATTGATCTGGTTTGCCGCATCGGGCTCAAATATCCTGAAAAAATTCTGGATGTGGGCTGCGGGCCTGGCAACAGCACGCGAGTGCTGAAAGAAAGGTTTGGGAATGCCCTGGTCACTGGGATAGACAATTCAGAAAACATGATAGAAAAGGCAAGAGCCGATCACCCGGATATTGATTTCAGGCTCTGTGATATCAGCGGCGATCTGGAAGAACTGGATAATGATTACGACATTATCTTTTCCAACGCCTGCATACAATGGGTTCCCAATCATGAGCTGCTGCTAGGTAAGCTGATGGGGCTTTTGAGAAAGAACGGTGTGCTGGCGGTTCAGATTCCCAACAACTCATCAGAACCCATCCATATAATCATAGGGGAGATCAGTTCGTCGGCGCGCTGGAAAGGGTACTTTCCTGAAAAGCGGATTTTTCACACACTATCATCCGGGGAGTATTTTGATGTTCTGTCCGACATCACTCCCGATTTTGATATCTGGGAGACCACCTATTATCATGTAATGGAATCCCACGAAAGTATAATGGAGTGGTACCGCAGTACCGGGCTGCGCCCGTATCTGGATGTTCTGCCTGATGAGAAGAAGGCAGCGTTTGAGAAGGAAGTTATGAGTCGGATCATTGAGGCATATCCAAGACAAAAGAATGGAGCGGTAATATTTCGGTTTCCAAGGCTCTTTTTTACGGCTGTTGCCCGCTGAAACAGCATGGCGAACCTTGTTGGTTATATGAAAGAATATCTTTATGAAACACATATGCATACGGCAGAAGCAAGCGCATGTGCTACAGGTACCGGTGCGGAGATGGTCAGAGCATACGCAGAATTTGGTTACTCAGGCGTGATAATCACCGATCATTTCTTTAACGGCAACACAAGTATTCCTGAGTACCTGCCCTGGGAGAAACGCATTGAGCTGTTCTGCAAAGGATATGAAAATGCCCTGGAGGAAGGGGAGAAAACAGGTATCCACGTTTTCTTCGGATGGGAGTATGCCTTTGATGGGACAGAGTTTCTCACCTATGGCCTGGATAAGGAGTTTCTTCTGAGAAATCCCGATATTCTTGGCTGGTCGGTTGAAAAGTATATAAAGACTGTTCATGATAATGGCGGGTTTGTCGTCCATGCACATCCTTTCAGAGAGGCGTACTATATACCCAAAATACGCCTTTACCCGCAATTAGTGGATGGGGTGGAGGTTATCAATGCAAGTCACATGAAAGCGAGGTTTAACGAGCGGTCCAAAGCATTTGCAGAAAAACATGGGCTGCCCCAGTTATCCGGGTCGGACTCCCATCATCCCGATTGCATATATGGAGGAGGCATGGCCTTCGACCGGGAGATTCATACCATCTTTGAGTTCATTGAGGCAGTGAGAAGTAAAACGGGATATAGACTGCTACCGGGTGTTTTTGGCTGAAGGGTATGCCCGATTGAACCGGTTATGGTAAGTGATCATTTTGTCTTATGGGAGAGACTGGAATGGCCAATTAATATGATTTGAAGTGTAATCTTTCATGCTTTAGTCGGTAATGAATGACAACCACCAGAAAACGACGTATGGAAAATGATTCCATTTGCCGTTTTTCTGGTGGTTTTGCTTATGCAAACAACATGAACCGAATAAATTTGCTCCTACTGCTTAAAATATAGCTGCCTCTCGGATAAAAAAATGCATTTATTTTCCGCATTATCAGTACAATCCAGAGAGATAGGAGGAAGATTATGTAATACCCTCTGGTGTATTTGGTTAAAAAATGTTCGGAAAATCACAAAAATATGTTGAAAAAGATAAAATGCCGCGATATAATGAACACAAAATCACATTTGTTAATGGAGGAACACAATATGTTAACGGTACAAGAATTCGCAAAACACCTTGATCTAGCTTATCTCTCTCCAAATCTTCAGGAAAAAGACATCATTGAAGCCTGCAACATCGCGAAGAAATACAAGGTCGCCAACGTGAATGTCAATTCATATTGGGCTGAGCTTGTAGTTAAGGAACTTGAAGGAAGCGGAGTTGGACCCAGCGCAGTTATAGGTTTCCCTTATGGAGCATGCTTGCCAGAGGTTAAGTATTTTGAGCTCCAGAAGATGGTTGACCTGGGATGCACAGCCTGCGATATGGTAATCAACATCGGAGCCCTTAAGGATGGGAACTGGGATCTTGTAAGATCTGAAGTTCGTGAGTTCGCCCGTATTTGCGGAGACAAGTGCAAAACAAAACTGATCTTCGAAGTTGCGTTTCTTACCGACGATGAAATTGCTAAACTCACCAGGATATGCTGTGAGGAAGGAATTGACTATGTGAAGACCGCAACCGGAAGCCAGGCTTTCCCGGATCTTAATCAGGTCTTAATCATGAAGGAAAACCTGTCCGGCAAAACCAAGATAAAGGTATCAGGTGTTCCCAGAACCTTTACACTGCCGGCTGTTCTCTACATGATTGAGGAGATCGGCGTTGAGCTTGTTGGTACACGCAGTGCCGGCAAATTGGTTGAACAGTATGAAAAACTATTGGCAGCACAGAGCAAATAGAAGCAGAAGGTATAAGTACCGCTTTTTGTGGTAATTTATGGGGGAGGACTGTAATGCAAAACGTTAAATTTACCGTAGCGTCACTTTTAGGAAAAGATGTTAGTATACTATCCGGTCACGAGGGTTATGTGAAAAGAGCCGTTCATTTGGAACTGCCCTTTGAGGAATTCTCTTTCCTTTCCGATTATGTTAAACATGTCGGTGTAAGCGATGAGTTTAAGCGTGCCGTTGATTATTTCAAGACACCCGAAGGGGAAACCCCTGCGGGATTCAAAATCGAGTATGAATTAAAACCCGAAGGATACCTTGAAATCAATCTTGTGCGCAACATCAGTTACGACAAGAACGGAAAGAAGCGTCCTACCAAATTCATATACTCGGCAGACTCTGCAAACCCTTACGAAATTGAGCCCATTAAAGATCTTATCGGGAACCTTACATGTAATCCGGGTATTATTTACGACTTATTCATTAATAATCCTGAGGCAAATGTGGGTAATAAATTTAAAGATCGCAACGAGGTAATGACTGAAATTGCAAGAATTCTTGGACCAGGCTGTGACATCAGTGTAGAAGTGGATGATCCCTTTGCAGATTTCAGTAAAATCCTTGAAGAGGCCGAGCATTTCCGTGAGCTCTTTTCGGACTATCGTGTTGTAATGAAGGTTCCTCATACCGGACCTGTAAACGGAGCAAATGCCAATGAGCTTATTCAGGGAGATAAAAGGCTTTCCACCAGATGGAATAAGGCTAAGACCGCAGATTATCTCTATGGTCACAATCTTGCCCTCAAGCTTAAGGAACATGGATTCAGAGTTAACTACACTCTGATGTTTGAACCCTGGCAGACGGGAATGGCATTGCAGGCAAAACCCTATTTTATCAACAGTTTCATCCGTCAGCGTTTTGGTGTTACAACATATATCAACGGACTTCTCACAGCATGGCAGAAGACCTTTGATCAGCGTTTCCTTGAGGATCTGCGCAGCTTTATGCTCAAGTGGGACTTCCTTGCTAAGGGTGATGAAAACATTGATCTGCTCCAGGTTGAGAGAATTGCTCGTGAGACCATTGAGTATCGGAAGATCAATGAACCCGAAGGATTCGATGGCATGGACGGCGTTCGCCACAACCTAAGGATGCTGCGCCACTCCAATCTTGATGATTGCAGACTCATTATCTGCAGTATTGAGGGAAGCCGTATGTATCCTGAACTGGACAAGCTGATGGCAGAACCTGAGTTCGCTGATATGACCGACAGAATTGTTATAACCACAGAGCCTTCATATCTTGCTCAGAATACATCTGCACCGCAGATCGTGACCTACCAGAGAAGATTCTTGAACGCTGTGGAAAACCAAAAGAAGAACTTAGCTTCTGCACAATAATAGGCGCAGGATAGTTTTATTGGGGGAGGGACAGGAACATGAGCAAACTTTCAAAGCTGACACACATAAACGACATTTGTCTTTTTGTAAAAGACTTCCAGGGCAGCCTTAAGTTCTACACAGAAAAGTTTGGCTTCAAGGTAAAAAGACTTCAGCCGGATGAGGCCAATGCAAATTATGCGGAATTTGAATTCCATGGAACCAGTGTAACCCTCTGGCACAGGGAAGGCCTGTTCGAGGTAGTTGACAGAAAGTACATTGAGGGTGACGGTCATCCCTTTATGATAGCCATTAAGGTGCCATCGGTGCAGGATGTTAACGATATATATGCCGAGCTTACATCAAGAGGGGTTGAATGCATCGGTGAGCCCCGCGATTTTGAATTCGGAGCCCGAGCTTCGTACTACCTTGATCACGAGGGCAATGTCTGGGAAGTGTTTGCCTGGATTGAGGGAGGCAACGGTCCAGGACTTCTCGAGTAACCGGAGGTGCAGAATGCCACGATTTACTGTTATAGTGCTTGACAGCTGTGGAGTCGGAGCTCTGCCGGACGCAGACCGGTTTGGCGATGAAGGAGCGAGCACGCTGGCAAATACCTGGAAAAGCTGCGGAGGGCTTAAAATACCAAACCTGATAAAGCTCGGGATAGGCAATATTGACGGCGCTGGAACAGACAATACAGATAAGCCACTTGCCTGCTTCGGTAAGGCTGCCGAAAAATCACAGTCTAAGGATACTACAAATGGCCACTTTGAAATAGCGGGTCTGATTATGGAACAGCCGTGTAAAGTCTTTGGAGAGCGTTTTCCAGACAGGATAATCAACGAACTGGAAAGACGTATTGGTACCAAGACGCTGGGTAACTACCCGGCGTCGGGTACCGAAATCATCCAGGTGTTGGGCGACGAACATGTGAAAACAGGATATCCCATAGTGTATTTGTCAGCCGACAGCCTTATGCAGATTGCCATGCATGAGGAGGTAATCCCTCTTGAGCGCCAGTACGAGATATGCGCCATTGCAAGGGAGATTATGACCGGTGACGATACGGTGAGCCGAATTATTTGCCGTCCATTCCTGGGGGGGAATGGGAAATACTACCGGACCGAAAACCGAAAGGATTACTCAATCGATCCGCCGGGCACAACGGTTCTTGACGTACTCAAAGAAAACGGCAGGGACGTGCTTGCAGTGGGCAAGATCTCGGATATCTTCAATGGCCGCGGCATTACGAAATCATGTCATAGCAAGAACAACAAGGAAGGCATTGAGGCAACCATAGACTTTTTGAAGACTGATTTCAACGGTTTGCTTTTCACCAACCTGGTAGATTTCGACATGTTATATGGCCACAGGCGCAATCCCCGCGGGTATGGGGATGCCCTGGAGTATTTTGACAAACGCTTGCCCGAAATAATGGAGAACCTGCGGGAAGACGATATCCTGTTGATAACCGCAGACCATGGTTGTGATCCCACTTTTAAGGGAACCGACCATACAAGGGAGTACATTCCCATACTGGCTTACGGGAAGAAGCTGAAGCAGGGTTACGACCTGGGCATTCGCCAAAGCTTTGCAGACATAGGGGCAACTGTTGCCGAATGCTTCGGTCTTTCGATGGAAACAGGTAAGTCATTCTACAAGGAAATAATAAAAGGATAAGGTGCTGGCTATGGATAGTTTTGAATTCATGTCTCCGACAAAATTCATATTGGATAAGGATGCAGACCTTTTATGCGGACGGGAGATCAAGAACTATTCGGACAATGTTCTGTTCGTACATTACGGTGATAAATACACCTACGAATCCGGCCTGTATGACCGTATCATGGGTGCCATTAAAGAGGCGGGGATAGAATGCTATGAGCTTCCCGGTGTCCAGCCTAACCCGAGGGTGTCCCTGGTGCGTGAAGGCATAAAGATCTGCAGAGAGCACAATATCGGCTGCATTCTGGCAGTTGGTGGCGGAAGCGTTATAGATACGGCTAAAGCCGTTGGAATAGGCGTTTTCTATGACGGTGATGTTTGGGATTTCTATACCAAAAAGGCTGTTCCCACGAAATCTCTGCCCGTGGGGACTGTCATGACCCTTCCTGCAACAGGAAGTGAGGGAAGCAATGGAAGTGTACTGAAAAATGATGAAACCGGCGAAAGTGCCGATGTGATGGGTGATATTCTGCGTCCCAGATTTACCCTGATGAATCCTCAGCTGACAATGACACTGCCGAAGAGGCAGACGGTATATGGCATTATCGATATATTCAGCCATGTTCTGGAACGCTATTTCTCAACTTCAGTGGATGCCCATCTTACCGACTACATGTGTGAGGGCGTAATGAGATCCATAATTGTCAACGCAAATACACTGATGAATGATCTTAACGACTATAATGCGCGGGCAGAGCTTATGTGGACATCCGTAATAGCACATAATGGTCTTCTGGGAACCGGCCGCAATCAGGACTGGGCAACCCATACCATCGGTGCGCAGTTATCTGCCAACTACAACTCTGTACATGGCGCGACTCTGTCTGTTTTGTTCCCAAACTGGGCAAAGTATGTATATAAGAACAACATCCCGCGTTTTGCACAGTTTGCTCACAGGGTGTTTGATGTTCCCGCCGATCTCAATCCGGAACAGGCCGCCCTTGAGGGCATTGCAAAAATGCGTGAGTTCTTCAGTTCCATGGGTGCACCGGAGACACTCTCAGACATCGGCATAACAAGCGACGAGAAGTTTGACAAAATGTCCAATGATGCATGTCGCTTCGGCAACATAGGCGGCATTATGAGCCTGACACCTGAGGATGTTAAGAGGATTTACCAACTTTCGATGTAGGAGATTTGCCATGAGTTTTGATTTTGCAGTCAATAACGCCATTATACTATCTACCCATAATGGATATGTGCCTTTTATCGGATCGGTTGGAGTAAAGGGCGAGTTCATTGAATACATAGGGGAGAAAGAGATCCCGGCATCCGACTGCAGGAAGGTTATCGACGGGACGGACAAAATCCTTATGCCGGGCTTTACCAATGCCCATTGCCATGGAGATATGACGCTGGCTCGGGGTCTTGGCGATGGAATGACTCTGTTGGAGCAGAACCAGGTCTTTGCCGACAGCGCATGGTTTTATAAGTATATTGACGATGACGACAGATACTATTCCCGTTTGTTGACCTATTGTGAAGCTCTGCTTTCCGGAACTACATTTATCATGGAAAACATGTACTGGGGTCTTGGCAAGCGCTCTGTTGAAGCCATGAAAAAAATCGGCATTCGCGGAGCTCTGGCGGAGGATATACGCTATGACTTTTCAAAGCCTGATGAGCTTCTAAGTGATGAGGATATCACAGGGTTTGTGAAAGCATGTAGCGAAAATGACATCATTCCGGTTATTGGCAGTATCTCGGAAGAGGATTATGACTTGCCAAGACTTCAGAAGATACGACAGATAATAAAAAAGCATGGTTTGATTCAAACCTGTCATCTGGCCGAGACACCCTGGAGGATTGATATTGTTCGCGAGAGATTCGGCACAACGCCAATAAAGCTCTTAAGTGAGAATTCTCTGTTGGGCAGCGAGATGATCGGATCCCATGTTGTTCATCTGGATGATGAGGAAATACAGTTACTTGCTGAAAACGATGTGAAGGTTGCGAATACGCCTCTATGTGAAATGAAGATTTGTGACGGTATCGCACCGATACCGAAGATGGTTAGAGCGGGCGTATGTGTTTGCCTTGGTACTGACGGTGCCATGTGGAATAACTCAAATGACATCTTTCGTGAAATGAAAGGTATGGCACTGCTTCATTCTATAAACTCCGGCGTCAGGAGCCTTGAGATCAGGGATGTCCTTGACATGGCTACCATTAATGGCGCTAAAGCCTTTGGCCTCGAAAAAGAATACGGTTCTATCGAAGAGGGTAAAAAGGCAGACTTTATTCTTATAGACACTACCAGGCCGCACATGCGCCCGTTAGTGCTTGGAAAATATGAAAACGTTTCTTCGGCAGTGGTATACAGTGCTACCGGAGCAGACGTAAGCGATGTTTTTGTGAATGGACGGCAGCTGGTGGAAAACCGCAGGCTGATCCACACAGACCTCAACCAAATAAGTATAAAATTGCAGGAAACAGCCGAAAGAATACGGCAGCAATTTTATAATATTCCAAAACGTTAAAGGGAAGGGAGAAAAAAATTATGCTCAAGAAGACAATGAGTATCATCCTCGCACTGATTCTGACACTGTCACTGATTCTGGCCTCTTGTGGTACCAGGGCTCCTTCAAAAGAACCTGACGGTACTGGCACTGGTGAAGAGCCCCTCAAGATTGCTCTTGTTGTAAACCAGAAATTCGGCGACAAAGGCCCTATGGATGACCTTGCAAAAGGTGCCGAACAGGCGGCTAAAGATTTTGGAGTGGTTGTTAAGAAGCTTGAGTCCGAAAGCGCGGCAAAGTTTGAAGAAGACATCCGTGCCATGAGTAAGGACTGCGACCTTGTTGTAACCACTTTCCCCTACATGAGCGATGCAACAAAGCTGGTCGCCTCTGAGTATCCTGACGTTAAGTATGCGGCGGTTTTCCAGTTTATCAATGATGAGAATACCAAAATACCGAACATTTGGGATACTGAATTCCACGGCGAACAAGCCTTCTACATTAACGGCTACATAGCCGGTAAGCTTACAAAGACCAATAAAGTTGGTATAGTTATTGGTGGTGAAGAGCCCACTCCCAATGCTGAGGGTAATGGCTTCATGCGTGGAGTTAAGGATGCAAACCCCAACGCCACCGTTGAGTTTGCTTTTGTAGGCAGCTATGAAGACCCTGCAAAGGCTAAGGAGATAACCATAGCCATGATTGCGAAGGGATGCGACGTAGTTCAGACAGATGCTGGCGCATCCAACGCAGGTGTTATCGAGGCATGTAAGGATGCAGGAATTCTCTGCTCCGGTGAGATTACAGATTTTTATGACACATATGACGGATTCTTTGGTATTATAGGAATTGGATTTGGTGCAACTGTATATCAGGCAGTTGAAGATCTGGTCAACGGTACCTTCAGCGGCGGCGAGCACGGTATTCAAGGCCTTCACAACGGCGGATACTTCATCGATTGGCCGACCTATGAGAGATTTGCCGACAATCATCCTGAGTTCGGTGAGGCAATGAAGGAAATCATTGTTGAAGCCAAGCAGATTGAAAAGGATATTATTGATGGTAAGATTGAGATTCCCTATGATACCAGGGTACCCAATTGGGAAAACTTTAAATAATGGCTGAACAGAACAGCGGGATCTGGCTATTGCGGGCATACCTGCAATAGCCAGAATAAAAAAGAGAGGATGTAGATCTATGAAAGATAAGGTTAATAAGGCATCTGCACCTAAGGCAAGCAACGACGGTGTATATCATCTTCAGTTAAGACCCGGCGATGTACCCGGATATGTAATTCTTCCCGGTGCGCCTGAGAGAACGGTAAAGATTGCAAAAGATTGGGAAGATGTAGAGGAAGTAGCCTTTTACAGGGAGTACAAGACCGTAAGAGGAAAGTACAAGGGTATGGAAATTGCATGTACCTCTACGGGCATTGGGGGACCAAGCTCTGAGATATGCCTCCACGAGCTTAATACCATTGGAGTGCATACCTGTATTCGTGTTGGAACTACAGGCTGCATCGTTCCGGACTTTGATCTGGGAGATCTCATCATTCCCGTTGCCTGTGTCCGTAAAGACGGCACATCCGCAACCTATGTGGAGCCTGAATATCCTGCATATGCTGACATCTATGTGGTAATGGCTCTTATAGAAGCCTGTGAACGTTTAGGGTTCAGGTATGGACTGGGATTGGATTATACAGTGGGTAGCTTCTACATTGGACAGGGAAGACCTCTTAACGAGGATAAAAGCGGCTTCTGGCCAAGTTTTGCAGATCACATTATTCCTGACCTAGCCACTGCAAAGGTTACGAATATTGAAATGGAAACCTCCGCTCAGTTTGTTGTGGGGAAACTTCACGGAATGAGAATGGGCGCTGTGCTGTCTGTTATTTCCAACAGAGTTCTGGACAGATGGGGTGATAACGGAGGCGAAGAAAAGGCTTGCCTGGCAGCTTCCGAAGCGATGAGAGTTCTTAAGGAATGGGACGAAAGCGGCAAAATAACTCTTAATGCTAGAATGAAAAAGAGTTAAAATTAAATTTTAGCCCGCACAGATTCGAATTTCCGCTTGCGGGTATTATTTGGGTGGGGACAAGATATGGCATATGCGGTTGAAATGTTAAATATTACCAAGACTTTCCCGGGGGTAAAAGCCAATGACAATGTTACGCTCCGGATCGAGCAGGGGGAGATTCATGGCCTGATCGGTGAGAATGGAGCAGGAAAGTCTACAATGATGAATATGCTGTACGGTATGTTTGAGCCGGACAGCGGAACGATAAAGCTCAATGGGCAGGAGATCAGGGTTTCCTCGCCGCACACGGCGATAAGTCTGGGTATTGGAATGGTGCATCAGCATTTCATGCTTATGCCGAATTTGACAGTACTCATGAACATTATCCTTGGCAGTGAACCTCAAAAGCGCGGACTGATCGATGTAGCCGAAGCCAAAAAGAGGATTAACGCCATCATGGAGGAGTACAACCTTCCTGTAAACCTTGACGAAAAAATATACCAGCTTTCCGTGGGAGAAAAGCAAAGGGTAGAGATAATAAAGGCATTGTACCGGGGAGCAAAAATTCTGATCCTGGATGAGCCCACGGCGGTCTTAACACCCATTGAAACCGACAGACTCCTGGAGGTCTTAAGAAAGCTGAAGTGTCAGGGTTGTACCAT
>JAAYTP010000107.1 GCA_012518025.1 Clostridiaceae bacterium | reverse complement strand
GCTTTCTTTTGGGCTTCAAGCTCGGGATAGCGAATTTCTACCATGAAAGCTTCTTCATCTTTAAAGTGCTTCTTTGTATATTCATCCAAAAAATCGAGCATTGTCTTAATGTATTCCTTGGCTCTCTTCTCTTTTCCGGCCTCAAACAGTGCATTAGCCTTTTCAAACCATATTTTGTGCTGATCATCAATATGCTCTACACCGACTGACAGATTGGGAGTCCAGGCTATCGACATACGATCACTCTCTTTCGGTTATTCTTTAATATTAATTCTATAGGTTTTCTCTTATTAATTCAATAGGTTTTCAGAAGAATGGCATATTATGTCGAAATATCGTCGTGTTTTCTATGGAAAGACATACACGTACGGTATCGTTATAGACGTTCCACCAACCTGTGGTTTTGCCCTACCAATAATGCCGATCAATCTGTGAGAATTGGGGATTTTAACGACTTCTATTAGTTGTGTGTTTGCGTTATAATAAGATACAGCTGTTCTTTTCTTTCTGCAGCGCATCGGCATTGTACCAAACACGCATTATATTCTTTAAATGAATCATTATAAGTAGCAAAGGAGCTGAAATACTATAGCCAGGTTATTGATAGAGAAGCTGAAGGAATCATCCTTTTCAGTTATTCCCATTATTGTTCTGGTTGTTATTTTAAACTATACTATAGCCCCCATTCCGGCATGGAACTTTGTACTTTTTCTGGTTAGCGCTTTTGCGATAATTCTTGGAATAACACTTTTTAACCTTGGAGTGGATATATCACTGATCCCCATCGGGGAACATATCGGATCAGCATTGGTAAAAACCAGAAAACTCCTGACAATCGTTGTTTTAACGTTTTTTATCGGTGTATTCATCACAATAGCAGAACCGGATTTGTCAGTTTTGGCCGGGCAAATAAGCGGAGTACCTGACTCCACCATCATCATCTGTGTCTCAGTAGGCGTTGGCCTGGCTTTAGTGGCCGCATTTTTACGAATTCTGTTCCAGTTCCCGCTTTCGTATTTACTGATCAGCTGTTATATACTGGCATTCATTCTATCAGCCTTCACCGGCAAGGACTTTCTTTCAGTTGCATGGGAATCGGGGGCAGTCTCGACAGGCCCGATAATGGTACCCTTCGTAATGGCTCTCGGGCTCGGTCTGGCATCAGTTCGTGCAGACAAGACTTCTGAAGAAGACAGTTTCGGACTTGTGGCTCTAAGCCTGATAGTACCTATTATTACTGTTTTGGTTTTAGGCATGTTCTTTACGCCTTCTGGTGAAAGCGCCATGTCGGTACCTAGCCTGGATTCCCTTTCAGATATTGCCTTACTTTACGGGTCCAATTTTCCGGAGTATATAAAACAGATAGCAGTGGCATTAGCGCCCATTATCTTAACCTTTGCCATTTTCCAAATCGTTAAGATCCGACTGAAATCGAAAGAAATTTTGAAAATTAGCGTAGGAACAATTTTTACTTTTGCAGGCCTCGTATTGTTTTTAACTGGTGTAAATGTGGGCTTTATGCCGGCCGGATATCAGCTTGGCGGCATCCTCATCAAAAACAATAGTGGCACCATGCTGGTTCTGACAGGAATGATTATGGGTTACTTTGTTGTTGCCGCAGAGCCTGCCGTTTTCGTGCTGAAGCGACAGGTTGAGGAGGTTACCAGCGGCGCAATCTCGGCAAGAGCGATGGGGATAGGCCTGTCGGCAGGTGTAGCAATATCGGTAGGATTGGCTATGGTACGGGTTATTACCGGGCTATCCATTCTGTATTTCGCAATTCCAGGGTATGTGCTGGCTCTGCTGCTTACGTTTTTTGTGCCGCATCTTTACACATCGATTGCTTTTGACTCAGGGGCTGTGGCTTCAGGACCATTGGCTGCAACATTCATGCTTCCCTTTGCTATCGGAGCCTCTGAGACCCTGGGCGGGAATATCTATACCGATGCATTCGGGATCGTGGCACTTGTGGCCCTGACGCCGGTTATCACTCTCCAGTTGTTTGGGCTGGTTTATTCAATAAAATCAAAACTTGCAAAGAAAGCTATGGTTGTTCCGGAAACGGAAGATACTGTTATAGAGCTGGACTATTCATCATCTGAACAGAAAGATGAAACCGAT